>CAYYZP010000458.1:0-4150 GCA_964476165.1 uncultured Fimbriimonadaceae bacterium | reverse complement strand
CCGTCGACTTACAACCAAAGAGCGCGAAGACAGGATCGCATCGGGCGACAACTATTCTCTGCGCCTCGATGTGCACGGAGCCGTCAACCTGGTGGGGGGGCTTGAGTGGACCGATGAGAAGAAGGGGCGGCAAAGCGCGAGCCCATTAGACTTCGGAGACGTTGTTTTGGCCCACAAGGAAACTCCAGCCTCATACCACCTTTGTGTCACAGTCGATGACGCGATCCAAGGGGTCGAAGTCGTCACGAGGGGCGAGGACCTGTTTCGAGCGACGGACATCCATTGTCTCCTGCAAGCGCTTTTGCAACTTCCGACACCCCTGTATTCCCACCATCGCCTGCTGCTGGACGAACAAGGCAAGAAGTTCTCAAAGCGAAACAAACCCGTCACATTAAAATCGATGCGCGAGTCAGGGACCTCGCCGGAATCCATTGTCAGAGAATTGGGATTCCATTAAAGCGACCTATCGTGTGCATCTGTGCCGTACCGTCGACCGTCTTTGTGCAGGAACACAACACAGAGCGATGGTTCGGGTCGAGCGGATTTGCAAGGTCTTCAAGGACACGAAGGGCGGCATGGTTCATGCCGTCGACGATGTTTCGTTTGAAGCCCTTCCGGGCCGGATCTTCGGGCTCCTCGGAGTGAACGGCGCAGGCAAAACGACCTTGCTGAGGATGCTCGCCACAATACTCGTCCCCACATCGGGAAGCGCGGCGGTGGCCGGATGCGACGTCGTAGGCGACTCCCAGTCCGTCCGGACCAAGATTGGGTTCCTCTCCAATTCTGCGGCTCTTTATGGGCGTTTGACACCTTTGGAGACACTCGGTTTTTTTGGTTCGCTCTATGGCCTTTCTGGACCGGCGCTGCAGAAGCGCATCGATTACGTGATCGACAAACTCAAGATCGAGGGTTTTAAGGAGCGGCTGTGCGACAAACTTTCGACTGGTCAAAAGCAGCGCGTGTCGATTGCGCGCGCGATCTTGCACGATCCGCCGGTGCTTTTTTTTGACGAGCCGACTGCTGGACTGGACGTCGTGGCGGCACAGACTGTTATGGAGTTTATCGAAGAACAACGCGGGCTTGGCCGCACGGTGGTGTTCAGCACTCACGTCATGAGCGAAGCGGAAAGGCTGTGTGACGACATCGCAATCATCCACGACGGTCGGATATGTGGCCACGGTGATTTGCCCGAAATTCTGAACAAGACCGGCGAAAGGCGCCTGGAGTTAGCGTTTCTCAAATTGGTGGGCTATGAAAAGGGGGCCGTATGACACGTCCGATCTTAAACGTCATTAAGAAAGAAGCGAAGGAGATGCTGCGCGACAAGCGCGTCGTCCACGCGGCGTTTGTTGCGCCCGTGTTCATGATCGTGCTCTTCATCCTGCTCTTTGGATGGCTGACGACCAAGGTGGGGGACAGGACCGAAGTCAAACTTGCGATCTTGCAACAGGCGCCCAACCAATTGGGAGACATTTTGATTTCGTCACAGGACGTCGACGTGAGCCTGGTCGAATCCATCGATGAAGGACTCGCTCTTTTGAAAGACAAGAAGGTCGGTGCGTTCGTCGAGTTCAGTCCTGAGTTCAGTCAATCGTTTGTCGCCGGTGAAGCCAAGACGATCACCCACTATGACTCTTCCGAGACCATGTCGTCGATCTCACTTGCTTTCGTGCGCAAAACGACAGAGGAGTTGAACAAGCAGTCGTCGCGAGCGGCTCTCGTGAGCGCTGGGCTTCCTGCGTCTTTGGCAGAGCCGATCAAGTTCGAGGCGGTCGATGAGAAGCAAGGTGAGGGTTTGGGAGGTTCGCTGATCATTGGACTGATCCCTTATCTCATTGTTTTGTGGGCGTTTTACGGCGGATTCAGCGCGGTCTCTGATATGATCGCTGGTGAAAAGGAGCGGGGCACGATGGAGACGCTGCTCGTCAGCCCGATCACGCGCCGACAGGCGGCGCTCGGCAAGTTTTTCGCGCTCACGGTGCTCTGTATGACAAGCAGCCTGACAACGCTTTTGGGAGTCATGGTCGTTGGAACGCTCAATCTTCCGCTTACGCAGAAACTATTTCCGACAGGGCTACAAGTATCGCTGCTGAGTTCGATCGAACTGGTCGCGATCCTTGTTCCGCTCGTGCTTTTCTTCGCAGGCGTTTTGGTCTCTGTGAGCGCATATGCGAAGAACGTGCGCGAGGCGCAGACTTTGTTGACCCTCGTGAGTTTTTTGGTGATCATGCCCGCCGTTTTCAGCCAGTTCATCGGACTTACTGGCGCTCAGAACGCGCCGTGGGTCGCGTGGACTCCGATCCTTAACGCGGCGGTCTCACTTAAGGACGCGTTGACTGGAACCCTCGAAGTGAGGCTCTTGTTTGCGACGATTGCGACGAGCCTGTTCCTCGCGTGCGTGTCGTTGAGCGCGACGATCTGGCTCTTTAAGCGCGAGCAGATTCTGACAAGGATTTAGCCACCAGTCATCGCGGTCATTTGGGCCTGCTGGCTCTGGAGCTGTGAGACGGCGCGTTCCATCGCAAGGAACTTTTGCTGGAGCATAGCCCTTCGAGAGTCGAGCGTGGTCTGGAGGTTTTTCATCCGGCTGTCGATATCGTCGATCTGCGATTGGAGCGACTTGTCAGTCGAAGTGATCAGGCCGTTGACGGAGTCTGTGAACACTGAGATCGCGTAGCCAAGTTCTGCGGCCACACCGCGCTGATAGGTCAGATTGCCGACGATTCCGAGGTCCGAACCGAGATATTGGATTTGGAGCCCTTCAATGTTGGTTCCCGAATTGCCCGTCAAGAATTGGCCGTTGCCCGTCGTAGCAAAGCCGCCGATCGTTCCCGCAACGTCGGCACCAGGCAAAAATGTGCCGCCTGCTATGCCGAGGCCGCTGTTGTCGACGGCGGCGGCAAGATTGCTGACGAGCGTGAAAGCGCCAGACGTTCCGTATTTTTTGCCCAGCACTTTGAGCGCGCCCGAACCGTCGATCGAGGCCGTCACAAGACTGCTCAGTTTTGCATCGCTGTTGATGAGCGTCACGAGGTTTGCGAGCGTCGATCCAATTGGGACTGTGAGCACATACGGCGAGTTGCCGAGCAGCGAGCCATTAAACGTCAAGGTCTCCCCCGCAGTGTTCGCGCTCGTTTGCACGGTGCCCGCCACCATGTTCGCCTGTGTCGCGACCTGTGTGACGTTGACTTGATAACCACTACCGGAGTTTTTCGTCGCCGAAGTCGAGGAGACGAACTTGATGTTCGTCGTATCCGCCTCGCCGAACGCCATCATGAGTTTTCGCACGCCATCCGAATCTGAGTCGATCGCTGCTTCCAACCGAGTTGAATCAAGGGTCATCTGCCCGTCCTTGTCAAGGGAGAAACCGATCTGTGCAAGGTTTTTGACGTCGCCTGATCCAATGTTCGCGAACATGCGCGAAGAAACCATCGACTCGACCTGCGCTACGATTGAGTCACCAAAAAGCGGACCGGCGGCGAACGTTTCGGTATCGAACTTCGTCGTGTCCGAGATGAACGAAGCGACCTCGTTGTACGCTTTGACGAGGTCTTCCATGCTCGTCTTGACTTTTTGATTGTCCTTGCTGAGCGTCAACGTGGACGTTTCGGGAGTCACCAGGTTTGCTTTGAGCAATGTGACCGTCACGCCGGGAATCACGTCCTTGACCATGTTGCTCGAATTCGTAAAACTGAATCCGTCGAGCGTGAACGCAGCGTCCTGCGCGGCCACGACCTGGTTGCCAAAACTCCTTTGATATACGCCAATCGCCGCGAGTAGGCCGTCCGTGTCCGTGATCGTCGGCAAAGCGCCGCCCGGGCCTGTGATCGCGAGTCGACTGACGGACTTGCCGTTGACGATTTCCGAGACGACCGAGGCTGTAGCGTTTGAAAGCGGGTCGCCATTGATCTTGTCCGCAATTTCCTGGAGCGAGTCACCGGCAAAGTCTACGTTGATCGTCGCCGTGCCGATCGTGAACGATCCCGACGCCGTGCCGTTCATTAGTGTCGACAATTCTGTGGTGCCGTCTGTAAATTTGTACGAGCGGACCGTGTCGGCCCCCTGCTGATCGCGAAACGTCGCCGCGCCTGAGAGCATTCCGAGACTCGACAATACTGTGCCAGACACATCTGCGACCTGCATGGTGTTG
>CAYYZP010000457.1:0-2813 GCA_964476165.1 uncultured Fimbriimonadaceae bacterium | reverse complement strand
AACACCGAACCCTCCGCAGTGATGAGCGACGTTCCCTTTTCGTAGATGACGCGGTCGGCAGAAAGGACGATGTCGTCGCTCTCGGACGTGACGCGGACTGTTCCGATAAGCACGAGCCTACCGGAACTCGTCTCAGCCGTTCCTGTTTGGGCTGTGAACCGGCTCTGTACTTTGTCGCCCTGTAAAAGCGAACCCTTAACGGCCTTGACCGTGGCTTTCGAGTCTTTTTCAGCAGTAAACGAGACCTGCGAGTCGTCCACATCCATCGTCCAGGAGCCAGGCAACCAGACTTTTGCGGGCCCGGTCTGGATCGCAGTCTTTTGCTCTGACGCCTCAACTTTTTTCGTCATCGCAGGCTTAGATGAAGAGCCGCAGCCAACGAGCGCGAGGAGGACTATGAAATGACACGGAGTTCTGATGTGTTGTTCCTCCTCGAAAACTTTCCTGAGTGCTGTCCAGCCAATTGGCCACACGCGGCGGCGATGTCATGGCCCTTTTCTGCGCGCTCGGTGACGTTTGCGCCCGCCGCTTCGAGCCGACGGCGGAACGCTTGGATCCTTTGTCTGTTCGGACGCTTGAAACCTTGCTCCGTAACGACCGTGTTGAACGGAATGAGGTTGACGACGCACGGCGCGCCTTTGACAAGCGAGGCCAAGGCGTCGGCTTGGTCGGGGGTGTCGTTGACTTTTTCGATCAACAGATATTCGTAGGTGACCTTACGACCTGTCTTCTTCGCGTACTCTTTCATCGCCCCCACCACTTCGCGTACGGGCCACTTTGTATTGACAGGCATGAGTCTATCGCGCACATCGTCGTATGGCGAGTGAAGCGAGAGCGCGAGGTGGATCGGGAGTTTTAGTTCAGCGAGTTTCTTGATCTGTGGCACGAGGCCGACTGTCGATACTGTGATGTGCCTGAGGCTCAGTCCGACCTCGTTTTGAAGCAGTTTTATGGCTTTAAGGACCTCGTCGAGGTTGAGCATCGGCTCGCCCATTCCCATAAACACGACGTGCCCGATGCGCTTGGGGCTGAGCCTTTGGAGGAGCAGGTACTGGCCGACGATCTCCCCCACCGTGAGGTTGCGGTCGTATCCTCCGATTCCGGTCGCGCAGAAGGTGCAACCCATCGGACAGCCGACCTGGGAAGAGAGACAACAACTCGTTCGGTCGCCGAACGGTAGGAGGACGCACTCGAACACCTCGTCGTCTCCGCCGTGGACGAGAAGTTTCTGTACGCCATCGCTCGCGGTCAAGTGTTTGGCTATCGTGAGGGGATTGGTCTGAAAGTCCCTTGCCAACGATTCACGGAATGGAGCCGGAAGGTCCTTCATGTTTTGAACTTCGGGCTCGGCCTTGGAGTAGATCCATTGGACGAGTTGCTTGCCGCGATAGGTCGGCTCGCCGAGTTCGGACGCCAAGTCCTGAAGTTCGGAGGTGTTCATGCCGACGAGACTGCGGGTCTGGTCACCCAAGTTTTGAGTCTACCTTTGGGGTCGAACATCAAAGGACGCCTCCGCAGTCCCGAGCACCCGAACAAACTCACGAGGCAACTTTCGGCCCTGATCGCCGGTATAAAGAAGCATCGGCGTCTCGTTTAAGACCGGGGTTGTATTTTTCATCGTTGTTTTTTGCGCTGTTTCGGCGGCGCTCTGGTTCGATCGTGCCTTTGGAGCGGCAAAACCAGCCGGGGCCGCCGCGACAAGTACCAATGGCACGCCCGAGCCGGGCTTTGACTTCACCGACGCGGCGAACCGGGTGACGGCCAGCGTCGTCAGCATCGACACGGCGATCAACCAAGGGTCGCTCCTTGGCGAAAGCCAGATGATCGTCACGGGGAGCGGGTCTGGGGTCGTTTTCCAGGCGGACGGCTACATCGTGACCAACGCGCACGTCGTCCGCAACCCGAACTACCGCGGCACCGTGAAACCCGTCGATGTCGTGACGGTCCGCACTAAGAGCGAACAAGGATACGACGCGAAGGTCGTGGGGATCGACGAAGTGAGCGACCTCGCGGTGATCAAGGTCGAGAACGCGAGCCTCACGCCCGCGACGCTGGGCGACAGCGACCGGATTCAGGTGGGGGACTGGGTGATGGCCGTCGGCAACCAATTGGGGTTCGACAACTCGGTCAGCGTCGGCGTCGTGAGTTCCAAGAACCGATGGATCGAAACGCCGGACGACGCGATCCTGATCGACGCGATCCAGACGGACGCGGCGATCAACCGAGGCAACTCGGGGGGGGCGCTGTGCAACACGTCGGGCGAGGTGATCGGAATCAACTCGACGATCGCGACCTACGGCGGCGTGTCTTCGGGCGTGGGGTTCGCCATCCCGGTCAGCCACGTCAAGCGGGTCGTCAAGGAGATCCTGGAGAAGGGGTACGTCGAGTACGCGGTGCTCGGCATAGAGCCCGCGTCTCCCACGTTTTCGCTGGCCGTGCCGCAGGACCGCCAGTCGCTCTCGCTATTGGTTGATGGGCACGAGCCACCGAGCATGGGGCTGCTCGTGGTGAACTCGTTTCCTGGCCTCCCGGCGGCCAAGGCGGGGATCAAGCAATACGACGTGATCCTCGAACTAAACGGGCGCCGGATAAACTCGAACATCGACTATATCCGGGCCATTATGGAAAAACACCCTGGAGACGAAGTGGAAATCAAACTCTGGTCCATGGGCAAGACCAAGACGATCAAGGCAACACTCATGGGACGCTCGAAGGTCGACGCGGCCGTATCGGCCCCAGGCCCAAGGAGCCCGCTGCCCTAGAAAATCGTCAAAATAGGTGTCCCCCGATGGCGAACCAACTCAACGGTCTCT
>CAYYZP010000456.1:0-4989 GCA_964476165.1 uncultured Fimbriimonadaceae bacterium | reverse complement strand
CGGACAGCGGCGCGAGGAAGGATGCAAGGTCTTCGACCAGTGGCGCGTCCAGGATTCCGAGATCGAGCGCGTGCGGGTCGCACCACCGCGCCGCCAACTTTGCCCCCCACCGCGATGGTGCGATGGCGGCCTTGATCGGAAGTCCAGTGCGCTGCCAGACGTCGGAGAGCAGGCGTCCGGCGATGTCCGACGGGTGGGGGTGCCTGCTCAGGTCAATCCACGCCGATGCAGGCGACTCGTGCTGGATCTGGCTGCTGTAGAGGAGGCACGCATCGAGCCAGTGGTCTCGCCGCGCGAGATAGTCCGACTCGACGTATTCGATAAACCGCCCATCACCGCGCAGGACCGCCTTCGCCTCGCTGAGGCGCGTGCCTGGCACTACCCGCCTCGCCCTCGCAGTGGGGGAGGAGTCCAGCACCACCCCCCCCGTGTGGACGACGGTGGGGGCGGGGGAATGATGAGTGAGTGCAGAACCGACCTCCCGCGATCCGGCTCCTTCGACGGGGCTCAGGATGACGGATCGCAGGGGATCGGCGCTCAGGCCGTCAACGGGGCTCAGGATGACGGATCGTGAGAGGTCGACATAGAACCGATCCAAGGCGACATAGAGCAAATAGTACACAGATGTCTACTATTCTATCGGCATTTGTGGCAGAATTCAAAGGGTCAGAGGACAATTTTTTCCCCGTTGCATTGAGCCACCTTGCTTCTGGGACGCGACAATTGGGTGGTTTTACACCTTGAAAACGAGAATCAAATGGGGAATTGCTCGTGATGTTCCTGCGAGTGTCTTTTGCTTCACGGTTTCCTATTGGGGATGTTGTCCAAACCCCACCCCCCTGCCCCTTCCCCGCGACACAAACATTCGCGGAGAGGGGGAGTAGACTCCGATCAATGCTCTTCGGGAAAGGTGGTGGTGAAAACCGTGAGAGGTTTGAGAAGATGGCGGAGGGGGTGTTTCCGTCGCTTTATGGCACCGCTCTGCGACTCACGAGGAACACGGAGGACGCCAGCGACCTGAGCCAGGAGGCGATTGTGCGAGCGTATGAGGCGTTCGAGCGGTTCGACGGCGCGAACTTCAAGGCATGGATGCTGCGCATCCTGACCAACTTATTCATCAACAAATACCGCAAGGTCCAACGCACAGGGACGGCTTCCTCTTTGGATGAAGAGGAAGCCTACGAGCCCATTGCGGCGGCGGACCAGGCTCCGGATCGGCTTGTGTTCGACGAGATGCTCGGGGCCGAGATCGAGGACGCCCTGGCAAAAGTACCAGAGGTTTTCCGTGCGGCGGTGATCCTGAGCGACATCGAGGGCCTGAGTTATGACGAGGTAGCCGAGGCTACGGAGGTTCCCGTCGGCACCGTGCGTTCTCGATTGGCACGAGGGCGAGCGATATTAAGGCGGGAACTGGAATCTTTTGCCCTCGAGCGTGGTTATTTGAGACAATGAGCGATCATATCGATAAAGTACACGGCTTCGCGGACGGCCAGTTGGGGGCTGAGGAGTCGGCAGAAGTCAGTCGTCAGTTGACGGATGATCCAGCGATGGCGCGCGAGTACCAGTGGGCGGTTTATTTGAAAGGCTTGGTGCGGGCCAAGTGCACTCCAATTGAATGCGAAGCGGAGTGGAAAAAGGCGCGGGCGCGGCTGGACGCAATCGACGCCGTCAACGGCTGCGGGCTGGTCGAGAGATTTGTTGGTCGCTGGTCTTGGGGCTTGGCGGCCTGTCTTTTCGCCGTGATTCTTTTTGGCGGCCTACTTAGCCGGGGTACTGCGGACGAAGTAAGCGGGCAACAGTTGGCCGGGCTCCTGGGCTCGGTGGGGGAAGATCAGGCGGTTACAGACCAGGACGAGGCCGTGCGGTCGCTGTCGTTGCAGATGGGTGGGGGTAACACCAATCTGCTATCGGTCGTGCGCATAACGAACGTCGCGCAGGGCGAGGTCGACGGCCACAAGTTTGCAAAGTTCACGCTGGCTGACTCTTCCGGTCGGATGGTGCTCGCGATCATCGATCAGGCCAAAGGGTTCGACGGGCTCAGCCCGATTGAGGGCCGGAAAGACTATGTTGGCACGGTCGTCAACGGCACGAACTGCGTGGGCTGGTCTTCGGACGGTCGGGCGTTCTTGTTAAGCGGCGAGCGGACGACCGAGGAACTGCTTTCGGTTTGCGACCAAATCCGATTTAGCGAAACCGACTAGTCGTATCCTTTGTGCGCCCGCAGGGCGCTGTCTTTTCTTACAAACGTAAAGTCTCCGCCCGTCAGTGCGCCATCATAGGGTCGGTCGTGGAGATCGGTGACGTCGTAGAGGCAGAAACCTCTGTCATAGAGGTGATCCATGACCTCTCGCGGCGTGGTGCGACCGATGTAGGCGTCCAAACAGCCAAACTCGATGATCAAAACCTCGGTCTTTTGTAGGACAGCCTCGCCTCCTCGTAAAGCGTCGAGTTCGGCACCTTGCAAGTCGAGCTTGACGAGGTTCGGAAAGAAGTCAAGCCTTTGTGCGAGGTGATCTAGCGACTCGACCGCGACCTCAAGTGTCTTTGCCGCTTCGCCGGAGACATGTGGGAGCAGAGATGCTCCCTGGTCCGTTTCTTCGCCGCGCCAAATGTTAAAAGCCGCGCGACCCTCTTCACGGCCGATCGCTATTTGTGCAAGTTCGGGCCTCGGATGAATGTGACCGGAGTTCGAGCGGATGATCTCTTGCAACGCAGGATTGGGCTCGACCATCACGATTCTTGAGCCGGGAAACACCTCTGCGACCTCTTTTGACCAAAGGCCATGGAACGCACCTCCGTCTAAAATGTCTTTGGGAGCAAACCCTAATCGGCCGATCAGCCGTAGTCGATCCATGCCGTCTCGCGCTACGCCGCGTTTGACAATTTCGAGCCCCATTGACTGAAAGGCACTGCGAGCGACGCTCTTGAAAAACCGCTTCATAAGTCGTCCGTTTTCAGGCGTAGATGGCTGTCTCGTGCCAAAATCTGGCAGGGGCAGCAGGGATCGAACCCGCGACCTACGGTTTTGGAGACCGTTGCTCTACCAGCTGAGCTATACCCCTGGCTGGTACAAATATACCGCAGTCGGGCAGGTTTTCCAGTCCCGTCCCCTTTGGGCGGAACATGGGCAGGATCGGACACAATGATACCAATGAGACTTCGTTTAGTGGTTAGCGCGCTACTTGTCGCCTTGACTCTATGGGGCTGCGGCGCGCCGAGGGCCGGCGAGCACATCATTAAGAAAAAGAAGGGCTATGGTAGCGTCGTGAGCCTGAGCCCGAGCACGACGATGCTGGTGGCCGAGGTGGGCGGTTCGGCGTTCCTTTCCGGCCGGACGGAGTCTTGTGACACGCCTTCTTACGTGAAGTTCCTCAAGGTCGTGGTGAAAGGAACGAAACCAGACTATGAAGCGATCGTGTCGCTCAGACCCGACCTCATCGTATATGACAGGGCGCTTTATAGCGACGATGAGATCGCAAAGATAAAGGAACTGGGCGTGGAGACTATGGAATATGATCCGCACACCCTGGATGATTACAACGACTTTGTATACAAGGTCGGATCGAAACTAGCGATCGAGATGGCGGCTTCGAGGTACTTGGACAAGATTGCGACTGCCCTGACGCTTTCTTTGAGCGCAGCCAAAGACCACCCGAAAGTCACGATCCTTTTGGGCACGCGCGAAGAAGGCTATTACATCATGGGGACTGGGGGGTTCCACGCCGAGGTGCTTCGATTGTGCGGCGGAACTCCGGTGGGAGTCGACGGAGACCGCTTTGCTCCTGCGAACATTGAAAGGCTCATAGAAATGGATCCTGAGGTGATCTACAGCGACGGGAACTCGGCTGAAATCTATTCAGACCCGCGACTGCAGAATGTTTTGGCAGTCCAGAAATTTCACGTCTACGACTCTGATCCGAAGTATCTTACGCGGATGAGCAGCAAGATCGACACCTATTTCCAACGCATCTCGCGCGACCTCCGTGAAAAATACATTTACAAGCCAGGAGCGCTCAAACAGTGAACGCGATCGAGGTCGGCGTGTTCGGCGGATCGGGGTTTTATAGCCTGCTTTCAGATGTTAAAGAGGTGAAAGTTGACACGCCTTATGGCTCGCCGAGCGACGCTGTGATGCTCGCTGAGGTGGGGGGACGGTCGGTCGCTTTTTTGCCGCGACATGGCCGCGCGCACACGATCCCGCCGCACATGGTCAACTATCGCGCGAACGTGTGGGCGTTCCACAAGTTAGGTGTGCGAGCGGTGATCAGTCCTTGCGCGGTCGGTTCGTTACAAAGGCACATCGAGCCCGGTCATTTTTTGCTGGCCGATCAGTTTGTGGACAGGACGCGGGGTCGAAAGGACACATTTTACGATGGGCCGATCACGACGCACGTCTCGCCAGCGGACATGTATGACAAAGTCTTGCGGACGATCTCTGCGACAGTCGTGCGATCTCATGGGATCACTTGTCACGATTCTGGGACGGTGGTGGTGATTCAAGGACCGCGGTTTTCGACAAAGGCGGAGAGCAAATGGTTTACTTCGATGGGTTGGGACGTGATTAACATGACGCAGTATCCCGAGGCGTATCTTTGTCACGAACTGGGGATGGGTGTCGTGAACATTTCTTTGGTGACGGACTTCGACAGCGGCGTAGTGGCAGACACCGAGGCCGTCACCGCGCACAGTGTATTGGAGGTCTTTCAGAAGAACTCGGAGAACGCTCGGAAAGTGGTTTTGGACATTATCAAGTCGTTGCCTGCTGACTTGTCTGGGATTGGGTCGAGGGACACTTTGCCGTTTACTCGTGGGGATGGGCACGTCGCGAGCGAAAGGGACGTGAGGATATTTGAGTGAGGGGTCGTCGGGAAACGGCGGGTTGCGGCGGGATCGGCGAGCAAGTTCGATGGGCGACGGTCGTGCGGCACTGCTCGCGGAGACGGAAGCCATCAAGTTCAATACTCTTGACCCTTGACTCTTGACCCCTCG
>CAYYZP010000455.1:0-2257 GCA_964476165.1 uncultured Fimbriimonadaceae bacterium | reverse complement strand
TCGACACTCACCTTACTATAAGGGCGGTGGTAGGGCAAATGTTACCCAGACATTCCGATAGAATGAGCCGATGTCCAATTGGCAGTATCGTGGGCTTGGCGTTAGGGCGGTCCGATTGACGGACCGGTTTTGGAGCGGTTGGCAACGCACAATGGTTGTTGATGGATTGCGACACCAGTGGGAACAGTGCTCGGCGACGGGCCGTCTTGAGAACTTTCTTCGGTGCGGGAGAGGTGAAAGGGGGGGGTATCAGGGGTATCGGTTCAACGACAGCGACGTTTATAAACTGATCGAGGCGACCGCGTATGGGTCGTTAATCGGGCTTTCTCATTCAGTTTCGCGTTTTTTAGGCGAGGCCGTCAGCGCGATCCGTTCTGCACAGATGGATGATGGATATATCAATAGCCACGTGCAACTCACTTATCCCGAGAACAGGTGGCGGAGTCACAACTCGATGCACGAGATGTACTGCATCGGGCATTTGATTGAAGCAGGAGTTGCTATGCACGTTTGTTCTGGTGACAAGGGCTTGCTGGAGGTGGCGCAGAAGGCGGCGGACCATGTTTGTCTTGAGTTTGGTCCAGAGGCGCAACTTGCTTATCCTGGGCACCCAGAGATCGAACTGGCCCTTGCGGCACTTTCTCGCCACGTGGGCGACAGAAGGTATGCAAAGACAGCACGGTGGATGATCGAGTCGCGAGGGCGCCGACCGAGTGTTTTTGAGACCGAGTTGCTCGACGAGGAGGTTGCGCGTTTGTCGCCGGGCTCTAAACCGCTGTTTTTTCATGACGGCGTTTATGACGGGGCGTATGCACAAGATGACAAGCCTCTGCGCGACCAGACGCGGGCGGTGGGGCATGCGGTGCGCGCGATGTACCTTTATTGCGGCGCGGTCGATACTTTGAGCGACGACGTGCGGATCGCTCGTGCACTGGCTTCGATTTGGAACAACCTTGTCGAGCGGCAGATCTATGTGACGGGGGGGGTGGGCCCATCGGGAAATAACGAGGGATTTACAGACGATTACGACTTGCCAAACAAGGACGCCTACGCGGAGACTTGTGCGGGGATCGGGCTCGTGATGTGGGCGTGGCGGATGTTTCTTTGGACCGGGGAGACTAAGTACGTCGAACAGATGGAGCGGACGCTTTACAACGCGGTGCTGAGCGGCGTGTCGCTGTCGTGCGACCGCCATTCTTATGACAACCCGCTCGAGAGCGACGGGGGGCACGAGCGCAAGCCGTGGTTCGAGTGTGCGTGCTGCCCTCCGAACATCGCGCGACTGGTTTTGTCCATTGGGAAGTATTGTGTGGCGGAGGGGGACACGAGAATCTTCATTGCGATGCCGGTCGCTGGGACTTATCAAACTTCTTCTGCAACGATTGAGGTTATTGCCGATTATCCGTGGTCCGGGGACTATGAGATCAAGGTTTTGGAAGCCAGAGGATTGGGCTCGATCGGCCTGCGGGTTCCCGAGTGGTCGTGGGGGACCGAAGTTTCTGTGAATGGGTCTTTGGTGGGCGCCGATCCTGTCGGCGGCGCTTGTTTTCTTGAACGCGACTGGGCATCCGGTGATAGGGTGAGCGTCTCGTGCAAGATGCCTTGCCAGTGGCTGGTCGCGCACGAGAAGGCGTTGTCTTGTGCGGGAAGGGTGGCACTGCGTCGCGGGCCGCTGGTTTATTGTTTGGAAGAGGCCGATCTTGGATGTGCGCCCCACCACTGGTCGGCGGACACCGAGGGGGGGGTAGGAGTCAGCAGTAGTTCCCTTGATCCTCGCGTTTGCACGACGTTGGAAGTCGCTGGATACTTGGATCAACGAGCGGCCTCTCGTCTTTATTCGGTTTCAAGTGGTTCTGATCCTGTGCCGAAGACCGCGCGGTTCGTCCCCTACTTTTCCTGGGCGAATCGGGGTTCGGGAGGGATGCAAGTTTGGGTAAGGCAGGGGCGTTAGAAGTCGAACTGGTCGCCGGGCGCGGGGATATCGACCTGCATTCCGAACTTGTCGGTCAGCGTCGAAGCGAACTTTTGCTGCACGTCATAGTCGCCGTGGACAAGGAACACTTTTTCAGGGAGTCGTCCAAACGCTCCGAGCCAGCGCACCATTTCTTCTCGGTCACCGTGGGCTGAAAGTGAGTTGAGTATCTCGATCTGTGCGCGCACTGGGACGTCCTCTCGAAAAATCTTTACGGTGGGGGCGCCCTCGATGAGGTCGCGTCCTCTCGTGCCCTCTGCCTGATAGCCTGTAAAGAGAACGACT
>CAYYZP010000454.1:0-2591 GCA_964476165.1 uncultured Fimbriimonadaceae bacterium | reverse complement strand
TCATCAATGGTCTATACAAAGGGGCAGCCTGAGTACAACAAGCAGTGGCTCGCCACTTACAACTCTCCTGATGACAAGGCAACGAGCGAGTGTTGGATTTCTTGCGCACCGGGCCGCACGGTCGTGAGCAACGGGGTTTTGGTGGGGGTAGACAAGTCGGGTGGTGCGTGGACTTATCACTGGAAGATGGACGACCCCCACCCGACGTATTTGATCGCGTTCGCGTCGGGCGATTTTGAGGTGAAGTCGGAGAAATACGGCTCCATTCCCATTGAGTACTACTATCCGCGTGGACTTGGTAGCCAGGCCGATGCGTCGTTTGCGGGGACCGATCGGATGGTGTCAGTTTTTAGCAAACTCTTGGGGATCGAATACCCGTTCGACCGGTTCAGCCAACTCGTGGTGGGGGATTTTGTGACCGGAGGGATGGAGAACACGACGATGGTGATCAACAACATTTCGACGTTGCACGAGCCGTATGAGAAGCCGCTCGCCGATTCGACCGGGCTGGTTGCGCACGAACTCGCGCACCAGTGGTTCGGCGACTTTGTGACGTGCAGAGACTGGTCGCATTTATGGATCAATGAAGGGTTTGCGTCGTTTCTGCCTACGTTGTGGACTCGCGAGGTGAAAGGTGTTGACGAGTACGAACTCGATCGCAAAGCGACGATGGGTGCGGGAATCGGCCAGTCGAACTCCGACCGGTCACCGGTGGTCTCGACCGATTTTGGGGGAAACATCGAGCGCATTTATCGCAACGGGGTGTATGGGGGGGCGGCGGCGCGGCTGTTCATGCTGATGGATTATTTGGGAGAAGAGCGGTTTTGGAGAGGGGTGCGGCAGTTTTTGAACGACCACGCTTACGGCGCAGTGACAACGGAAGATTTTTTCCTTTCGATGTCCTCAGGTGCGGGGGAGGATTTGAGTTGGTTCAAAGAGCGATGGTTTTTGAGAGCAGGACTGCCGACAGTCGAGGTCCGCAATAACGGTGATGTCACTGTGACTTTGACGTACAGTGAAGGCAGGGATTTTGTGGTTCCAGTATGGGGATTTTCGAACGGAAAGTGGAGAAAATCTGGAGATGACGTGGCGAGAGACGGGAATGTAACCCGCTTTCAAGTCGAGAAACCCTTTCTCGTCGATCCTGAAAGACGAATTATAATGAATGTCACGGGCGCGCCGGCGTTTCCTGCTGAACTGGCGTTGCAGGCATGGCGGGCGGCTCCTTCGGCAGGTATCAAGGACGCGCTACTGCCGGCTTTGACCCATGCGGATGTTTTAGTCTTGCTGCAAGAAGAAAAATGCGCGACTCTTCGATCTCGGCTTGTGTCCAAACTTGGTAAGGAAGACGTTTTGACTTTGATCGAGTTACTTGCAGACCCGGACCGGCGAATCGCCAATTCCGCTGTCGGTCGGCTCGGTGCTTGTGAGGCTACCCCCACCGTGTTGCAGTCTTTGCGACAGGTTTCGGAGGGCGACACGAACCCGCGCATCCGATGCAACGCCCTCGAAGAAATCTTCCGCCTTACAAAGGACGCCTCGTTACTGGAAGGAGCGTGGAACACGAACGCGCCGAACGAGTGCTTTCGCACGTTCGCATTGCAAGAGTGGGCCAAGACTGATTCGAACAGGGCTCGGTCACTTTCGTTAGCGCTTGTCCAAAGTTCCAACAACATCATTCTTCGCACAACAGCGATTCGATTGCTGGGCACGATCAAGGACGCACCGGGATCGCGCGACGCGTTCAACGCACTCGTCTCCGTCGTGCGCGACGAGCACTCTTATCGGCCGCGCATCTTGGCCGCATCGGCACTCGCATCTTATGGCGACAAGTCAGCGCTCGTTTTCTTGAAACCGCTTTTGACGGAGGGATATACACGGTTCACGAACAGCGTCGAAGGCGCTATCCGCCGGCTCGAGAGGGCAACGTGAAGTTCTATTGGAACGTATTTCAAGTTCCGGAGCTACAGGTACTCGACAAAGAGGAGATGTGGCAGGTCGTGCACGAGGCAATGTACACGCCATGTGTCTTGTTGGCGAACTTACTTGCTGTACCGGTGATATTTGTCCTTTCGCGACTAGTTGGTCTGAACATCGACACCTTTGTCGGATTCATTGTTCTGATGATTGTCCCCTTGATCGTCTGGGCGCTCTCTATCCATCTTTCCAGACCTCGCATTGCCAGCGCTGTTGAGGCACGGAAAAATCAGGCCGAGTCTGCCACTCATAAACAATGATCCTGATGGCCGGCGCGCTAATCAGACTGCTACGGTCGCTAAATTGTCCGAAACTGTAAACGCCGCTTCGGTTTTTGCCTTGATCTCATCGAGGGTCACGCCTTCGGCAAGTTCGATGAGTTTGAGGCCCTTGCCGCGTTCAACTTCGAACACGCAGAGGTCTGTGATGATGAGATCGAGGCACGCCTTGCCAGTCAGAGGAAGAGTACACGATTTAAGCACTTTCGATTCTCCCGCCTTGTTCGCGTGCGCCATGACGCAGACGACGCGGCGGACGCCGACGACGAGATCCATCGCCCCCCCCATGCCCTTGACGAGTTTGCCGGGGATCATCCAGTTGGCGATGTCGCCGTG
>CAYYZP010000453.1:0-7753 GCA_964476165.1 uncultured Fimbriimonadaceae bacterium | reverse complement strand
GGGGGTGTCCGGTTCCACTTCTCAAAGACATTGGTCCGCGGGTCGAAGGTGTCGATCGGCCGGAAGCAACTGTCGCTCTTGCTCATGAGGTTTCGCGGCAGACTCTTGCGCCTTTGGCGACCGCTGTGACACTTGTTTCGCCTCCGGGCATACGCGACCGAGTGGTGACGAGGTGGATTCGGGTGGGGGACGCGGGCGACGCGTCACTGACTGCCGCACAAAAAGAGACGTTTCGGGTCTTGGTCGAGAGTGGCGGCATTATCGACTCGAAAACGAGCCCGACTGCGGTGGGGGCAAAGAGGTCGTTGCACGCCCTGGAACGCAAAAGGCTCGTCGTGCGCGAGTTGGCCGTGCAACCCTTTACGGGTCGTTCGAAACTGACTGGATTGTTGCACCTGACAAACGACGAACGGAAAGTGGAGAAGTTCTTGAGCGGTGCGGGCGTCAAGCGTCCTGCGCAGGCACTGACCGTGATGCGCCTACAAGGCTCGACGGCGGCCTCGTTCACTGTGCAGGAGGTCAAGGCGTTGGGGGGGGTGAGCGAATCGACCATCAAAGCGCTCGTCGACCAAGGGTTGTTGGAGTGGGCGGACGAAAGAGCGTTGTCAAAGGCCGAGCCGCCAACGCCGAACGCCGACCAAGCGAGGGCGATTGCGGCGATTGTTCGCGCGATCAAGGGCGGAGTGGCCGAAAAATTCTTGCTTTATGGCGTGACGGGATCAGGAAAGACGGAAGTCTATCTTCGGGCGGCGTCAGAGGCGCTCAGGGGGGGGAGACAGGTGCTGTACCTCGTGCCAGAGATCGCATTGACGGCCCAAGTGATCGCACAGTTGCGCCAGAGGTTTGGCAAAGGCGTCGTGGTGATGCACAGCAACATGCTTCCTTCGGAGCGATTGGAGAATTGGATGGCCGTGCGCAATGGAAAGGCCTCTGTGGTGCTCGGAGCGCGGTCCGCGCTGTTCGCGCCGTTTACAAATCTTGGACTGATCGTGATGGACGAGGAGCACGAAGCGAGTTACAAACAGGAAAACGTCCCGCGCTATCACTCGAAACGGCTCGCGGGGTTTTTAAGTGAGAAGTTTTCTGCGCCGTTGGTGATGGGATCGGCGACGCCGAGCATCGAGACGTTCTATGAGGCACAGAAGGGGGGGGTGAAGCGGCTCGATCTGCCGAACAGGCCGGCGAGCGCTCAACTGCCGACGGTCCATATCGAAGATTTGACCGTCATGTACCGCGACAAGCACCCTTCGCTCTTCTCTAAGGCGCTGCACGATCTGATGACGACGACGCTCGCGCAGAAAAAGCAGGCGATATTGTTTTTGAACAGGCGCGCTTACTCGCCGTTCGTCGTGTGCCGTGATTGCGGGCACCGTTTTCTGTGTCCCGACTGTTCGGTCTCACTGGCGTTGCACAGGCGCGACAGAAAACTGAGGTGCCACCATTGTGGATATCAGGAAAGCGCTGTCGATGTCTGCCCCGAATGCAAGAGTGGGCACGTCTCGGGGTTCGGGGTGGGGGCAGAGAAAGTGGAGGAAGCGGTCCGCATCGAGTTTCCTCATGCGCAGGTCGCCCGGCTCGATCGAGACACCGCAAAACGGAAGGGAGTGCTCGAAGAAGTGTTCGCAAAATTCCGTGCGCGTGAGATCGACGTGCTCGTCGGGACGCAGATGGTCGCGAAGGGGTTGGATTTTCCCAATGTGACGCTGGTGGGGGTGATCGCGGCGGACGTCTCGTTGAACGTGCCGGACTTCCGCGCGTCGGAGAGGACGTTCCAACTCTTGTCACAAGTTGCTGGACGAGCCGGACGAGGTCAGTCGCCAGGAGAGGTGGTCGTGCAGACGTTTAATCCCACGCACAGTTCGGTCGTGTGCGCACAGACGCACGACTACGAGTCTCTTTATCGGTTCGTTATTGCTGAACGGGAAGAGGCGGGGTATCCGCCGTTCAAGAGGCTTGTGAACATCTATATTATTGGAGACGTATCGAGCGAAGTTTATCGAGTGGCCGCGCAGGTGGGGGAAAAGGTGCGTGCGAAGTTTCCATCGGCGACCGTCCTTGGCCCGACCGCGTGCCCGATCGAGCGGCGCAGCAAGATGTGGCGCAGGCACGTGCTCGTAAAGCTCGCTCCCGAGGAAGATCCGACGCCGTTGCACAACGCGCTGGCCGGCCTCGACACCCGACGCACGCGAGTTTCCGTCGATGTGGATCCGTACAACATGCTCTAGCGCGACGGCCAAGCCGGGGAAGACTGCTCGATCTGCGGCAAGATCTCAAGAATGTAATTCAGCACGTTGCTGGCGTGGGAATCATGGTTTGCGAGTATGACAATCGACCAGCCGAGATCTGGAAGAACGAAGAACTCGGAACTGTATCCAACGAGCGCTCCGCTGTGTCCGATGGCCTTTCCCAGCGCAGTCTCCCTTACGTCGAAACCGTTTGCTGACGCCATCCCTTCGCGGATAACAAAGGGGTCAAGAAGGGCCTCAGACGTCTTAAGGTCTCCCATAAGAAGTCCAGAGCTCAGGGCAGTTGAAAACCTCTGAAGGTCGGTTGCATTTGAGACGTAGCCTCCGGAAGGGGATGCGAGCGCGTCATCATCTCTCTGCACGCGCTTGACTTCATCCAGGCGGAAGGAACCGTCCTTTTTTCTTCGCGAGTAACCTTCCGCTAACGAGAGGTCAACAGGCGAGCGATCCGACCGAACAGTCTGATTCATTCCTGCCGGGCCGAAGACGTTTTCTTGAATATAGTAGTGAAAATCATGAGGTCGAGGTCATCCTCCCTTTCGGGCAAGCGTCATACGCTGACGTACCTTCTAAAGGAGACGGAACTCGAGTAGTGTCGCTGCTTGGCGCACGCGAACCCGCTTTCATCTAAAGATTGAGATCCCGCCTTAGAGCCGATGTAAGTTCGGTACTTTGCCAGCGAAAGGAGCATTTCTGCCCGGACGAATCTCGGTCAGACAGCCATAATAAACGCATGTCGCAAAGGTTGCCGGAATGGTTGACAATCCGGATGCCGCGCCCGGACACGATCAAGCAGGTCGAGCAGATGATGCGCTCGAAAAACCTGCACACCGTGTGCGAGTCGGCGCGTTGCCCCAATTTGCCGGAATGCTGGTCCAAAAAGACGGCGACCTTCATGATCCTCGGCGACACGTGTACGCGCAGTTGCGGTTTCTGCGCGATAAAAGTCGGTAAAGGGTTGGAGGTCGATCCATTCGAGGCGCTCAACGTTGCAAAGACGACGAAGGACTTGGGACTGAAGCACGTCGTTGTGACGAGCGTCGCACGCGACGATTTGAAAGACGAAGGCGCGGGACAGTTTGCAAAGACGATCCGCTCGCTGCACAAAGAGATTCCGAACGTGATCGTGGAAGTCCTGACACCGGACTTCAAAGGAAAAGAAGAACACATTCGCACGGTTTGCGACGCGCAGCCGGAAATCTACAACCACAACATCGAGACCATCGAACGCCTGCACACGATCGTGCGACCGCAAGCGCGATACGCAAGGACGATGGGGCTTCTCAAAAAAGTGAAGGAGATCGATCCGAAGATTTACACGAAATCAGGCATCATGCTGGGCCTTGGAGAGACCAAACAAGAGGTCGTTAAAACCTTACAGGACTTGAGAGATTTGGGCGTCGACGCGGTCACGATCGGCCAATACCTTCGCCCGACCATGAAACACCTTCCGGTAGTGGAATATATCCATCCAGACGCCTTCAAAGAATACGAATCGATCGGCGCGGAGATGGGGTTCATTTTCGTGGCGAGTGGGCCCTTCATCCGGTCCTCTTACAACGCGATCGCATTTAGCGAGAAAGTAATGAAGGAGAGACTGGGCCGGATCGGTGAAAACGATCCAGCGGCAGCAGTTTAGGCGTCTAAGAAAAGGTAAGGCGCAATGCGAAGATATCCTGTCCAGGTCTGGAGGGCGTTGGTCGGACTTTCGATCTTCGCCGCTGGCTGGGCGCCGGCCGCACTGCTCACGGTTTGGGGGGGGTCTTATTTTCTGCGCTGTGTCAACGCGCTGACCTCTCCTGGCGTGCCTATCGAGTATCGCTATGAGTCCGACGCAGGGACTGTGTTGGTCCGTGCTACGGGCTATCACATCGACCCGGAGACGATGGAAGGGTTTTTGACCGGCCTCGCCATTACTGGCCCGAAAGGCGAGAGCGTCGCCAAGTGCCAAATGGCGGACTTCGTGTATCAGGGGGGGGTGATCGTGCTAAGAATGTCGAACCCCGAGATTACTGTTCGCAGGCTTGACGACGGCAGTTTCAATCTTCAGCACATGGTCCCACAAGAGGTGGAGGACAAGGCAAGCGAGACGGCGTTCAGGATCGCGGTGCGCAACGCGCGCGTCAACTATATCGACACAAAGGTTTCTCAAGAGCCGGTGCAGTTTCGATTGGACCAGTTGGTCGCGGACGGATGGAACGGATCGCTCGCTTTTAGTACAAAGATCGAGGCGTCAAAAATTGATGGCGCGATTCACGGCTCGTACACGAAGAGCGATGGGCTGGTCGCCACGCTCGATCTAGAGAATTCCGACGTTGCGTGGCTGTTACCGAACATCAACGAGTTTTTGGACGAGGCGACCCTTGGTGAGTTTGCCCACGTGAGCGCACACTCCATGCAAATCGATGGCAGCGCAACAATCAGAATAAAAGAGGGGAGCGCATTTGAGACATCTTGCAACGGCACTCTGGTGGCATCCGGTGTGAGTTCACCACAGACGTTCCGCAAGGCCGACGTTCGTGTGAGCGCCGAATCCGACGGACCGCACGCGCACTTGATTGGAGAAGTTAAACAGAATGGCCTTACAGTCCAGTTCGACGGGACCGCGCAAACGGTCGGCGCTTTCCGATTGGCAGGAAACCTCGACGCTGACATCAGTTCGCGTTCGTCGATGCCGCCACAGTTGCACCCTTTCATCAGCGAAGAGGTGAAGTTTGATCGCGCACAGTACCACGGGTCTCTTGACACCGATGGTGAAAATTTTTTGTTGGACGGCAAGGTGACGGTGGGGGAGACGCGATACAATGGCGAGACGGTCACCGGACTCGAGTTTGGAGCACGCATTAATGAGAAAGGGCTCGTTGCGCAGATCGACTCCGGTGAATGGACAGGCGCGGAGTTCACGGGTGCAGTCCAGGTCGATTTCGAGACCGGCAAGGTGGGGGGCGGAGTGCGGTCGAGGCGCGGGCAACTGGATGCGCTCGCCAAAAAGTTCGGAAGCGACCGTTTGCACGGAGACGTGAGCATTTCAGCGGTGCTCGGCGGGACCACCGACGATCCTTTCGCCGACGTTTACGCACAAGGAAACGGAGCGGTGAAAATCGGAGACGGTACCGTGTCTTCGCTCGGCGTCTTTGAACTCCGTGGACACATCGACGGTCTCTCAGGAAGGCTCCATCGGCTCGAAGTCAATGGCCCGAACGGGCTTCTTGTAGGCAACGGCTACATGGATTGGGGCGACGGACGGCTTGAACTTGACGTGAGCGGTGGGGGAATCGAGGTGTCGCCATTTATCAAAGAGGCGAAAGGCTTGGCGTTCATCAATCTCAACGTGAGAGGAACGCGCGACGCGCCAACATTTGCCGGCCGCGTCGAGGTTTATGGAATCGAGGCGTTTGGACGAAGAGTCCCACAAGCAGTCGCCGATTTCAAGACGAACGGTCGGATCGTCGATTTCGACCGCTTGGCCCTGCGGGCGGGAACAGGACAAATCGACGGTTCTCTAAAACTCGACCTTGAAAGCCAGTCGTTAGAGGGGAGTTATTCTGGAAAGGGAATTCGACTCGAGGAATGGCTTTCAGGGTTCACGGTCGGTTCGGCTGACATTGAAGGCGGAAAGATTTTTGGAACGGTCACTGCGCCTTCGACGCAAGGGACGATCAAGGCCGAGCAGTTTTTCGCCGCAGGCGTCGATGTGAAAAGCGCGACAGTGCCTTATCTCATAGATAAAGAGAGGGCCACGGTCGACATTTTCGGCGTAGTTGTTGGAGATGGAAAGATCGAGGGTTCCGCCGAGTACGCGTTCGCACTTGGCAACACGACGCTTAAGGGGGTTTTCCAAAACCTTTCTCTCAATAACGCGGCGATCCAGTCCGAAGCGCTCGCGCTCGATGGGCTCGTTTCGGGCAACTTCGAGGCGACCAGGATGGACTCCGTGTGGAAGGCCCGCGTTTCGAGCGACCTCTCAGGCGTCGCGGTCAACAAGACGTTGGTCGGTCAAGGATGGCTCGAGTTCGCTCTCGACGCGAACGTCATGCGCCTTGATGGCCAGGTCGGATCGATCGAGCGGTACGTCATTGCGAACGGTGTCACTTACAACGTCGATGACAAGAGCCTCGCGGGAGACTCGACCGCGTACAACATATTGTTGCAAGACGTTTTCGCCGCAGCCAAGTACAGCATGGGCGAGGTACCAGACCATGTGCTCGACGTTGCCAGGAACACGTCGGGTCTGCTCAATGCAGACGTGTCGTTTTCCGGCTCTGCAAGCGATCCGAGCGTCGCGATCAGGTCTGCAAGTCTGACCGAACTTAAACTGCGAGGAAGGGAAGCCGGAGAGGTTCGGGTGGGGGCGAGCCGGAGCGCCGGGGTCTGGAACGTCGTCAACTTCCAATGGGCGCAGGGAGATACAAAATTTACGACATCAGGCACGATAAGCGAAGACGGCAACTATCGTCTTGACGGCGACCTCAACAACTTCGACGCAACGTGGATCCATACGTGGATGCCGGAAGTTCCGCAGTTCAGAGGAAAACTGGACGTTTCATTCAAGTCGAGCGGCTCATTTGACGATCCTTCAGGAGTGGCGACGCTCGTAGCCCACAATCTTGGTTATGACGACGGCGTACACGCGGTGGACATCCCTCTTACGGTCGAACTGGACGAGATCAACGTCGGCCAACGCACTGTTGGACTCCACGGACAGATGTCGTATCAAGGACTCAACGCAGAAATCTCGGGCACGGTGCCGTTTGCGAGGCTCTACGGCGAGGACGATGCGCGCGAAGTTCTCGTCACCGCGACCGTCGACGAGCGTCCGCTTACTGACCTGTCTCCGTTTTTCCTGTCGATCGACAAGGAGCGGTCGTCGGGAAGTGTGAACGGACTAGTGGGGCTCAGGGGGGGGTGGGACACCCTTGAGATGTTCGCCGATCTGCGCGCTCACGGCAGCCAACTGGCGCTCAATGGCCAGACGACTTCGCTCAAGGACTTCGACTTCTCCGCATCGCTGAACAAGAACACCGCCACAGTTACGGGCCGCTTCGTCGGCGGACAAGGGGGCCAGGGCAGCATCGACGCGACGGCGACTTTGCCAGAGGGGCTGGTGAGGGGTGAAGTGGACAAGAACGCGCTTATGTCCTCGCCTGTTTCGGGAGCCGTCTCGTTGGAGCAGTTCCGCATGAGGACTACGTTGCCGACGGCCAAGGCCGAATCTAAAGCGATGGTCACTACGAACAATCTGGCGGTGTCTGGGACGCTAGGATCGCCCACGGTCTCTGGCGAAGTCCGGTTCCAAGACCTGTACGTCCGGTTGCCGGAAGAGTTGGAAGAGTCGAAGTCGCCAACGGTGTACGAGATTGACCCTGTGTTCGAAGGCATCATCGTCTCTGCCTCTAAAGGCTCGGTCATGGACTCGGGCAATGCGAAGATCGAGTTTTATGGAATAGGGCGGCTCGGCGGCTCGCTCCAAAACCCGGACGTCGCGCTGCCGCTCAAGGTTTCGGGGG
>CAYYZP010000452.1:0-1949 GCA_964476165.1 uncultured Fimbriimonadaceae bacterium | reverse complement strand
GAAAGCCGCGAGGTGTCCGCAAGCAAGGCCAAGACGTCGGCAATTACTTCTGGCCCGTCCGCATCCCCCGCGCCGACTTGGCTTCATTCCTCCTCGACGAACTCGATTCCCGCCGCTATCCCCACCAAGCAGTCTCAGTTTGTTGATTCCCTCCCCCTTGGGGGAGGGTTAGGGAGAGGGTGACGCTACGGTAAAATCCTCACTATGACAAGCAAGGCAACCACTGTCGCCCAATATCTCAAGGAACTCCCAGACGACCGCAGAAAGACCATCGAGGCGATCCGAAACACGATCCTCAAGAACCTTGACAAGGGCTTCCAGGAAACTATGCAATACGGCGGGATCGGATACTCAGTCCCCCACTCCATCTACCCAAAGGGCTACCACTGCGACCCCAAACAACCGCTACCGTTCGCAGGAATCGGCAACCAAAAGAACCACATCGGCATCTACCTCATGTGCATGTACGGGGACGAGAAAGAGTCCAAGTCGTTTCAAAACGAATGGAAGAAAACCGGAAAGAAACTGGACATGGGTAAATGCTGCGTCCGAGTGAAAAAACTCGATGACGTCGCCCTCGATGTATTGGGCAAGGCGATCAAGAAAGTCAAACTCAAAGACTTCATCGCCCAGTACGAGAGCGCAATGCCAGGGAAGAAGTGATGGAGGGGCGCGCTTCCCCGCGTTCCTGTGGCTTAAGCATTCGCCGCGCTGAGCATAGGGGAGGGTGTCGCTCCTGCGACGCAGCAACGAATCACCGAACCGTGTACCAGGCGCAAGAGCCCGGCTCGACCGTGACCTGCAAAACAACCTTGTAATCCCG
Organism: uncultured Fimbriimonadaceae bacterium; assembly: GCA_964476165.1. Classification (GTDB taxonomy): domain Bacteria; phylum Armatimonadota; class Fimbriimonadia; order Fimbriimonadales; family Fimbriimonadaceae; genus JADFMN01. Next base: position 1,126 of record CAYYZP010000452.1, on the reverse strand, counting down.
CGAAAGGCGCAACTCGACCATCGCTTCGTCAGACTCATAAAACCGCGCAACGTCGGTCAACCCTGTGTAGTATAGCGGCACCTCGATTTCCTCGGTCAAGGCAGAAGACGTCGGATTGTAAACTACCAACATCCCGCACGGATCTAACGACGGATTGACGTGCAACACCGCGTCCAACCGTCTCCCGTCCGCACGACGAACATGCACAACGTCAGACTCTAAAATGTCACGGTACTTCTTGAACCACGAGACCGCCCCCTCCACGACATCCTTTGTCTCAAGAGTGTCGTACAAACGCGGCCCACGATAGCACGCCTGCGCACCGAACCCCAAGTTGTTCCACAAGTGCTGTCGGTAATCGTCGAGGTGCGACGACAAAGGCTCGATCGTCGCCGCCGCGCCCCCACCCTGATACTCGACAAGCGGCGTGAACATCCATCCCATGGTCGGCGGCTTCTCCCAAGTCCCGTCAAAAAGATTCTGACGTGCATGGACGTGCTGTTGCGCGCGCGGCAGGCTCCAGTTCGTCTCCCGATACCCCATCCCAGTCTTGTTGGAGCCTTGCAAAAAGTAAGAGTCCGGCACATTGAGGTAGATCCCCCGCCTGCGGCACCAACGATAAAACTCGGCGATCTTCCAAAACTGCTTCCACTGCGAGTCCGCTAGACCGATGTGCCCAGGATGCAAGGTCGAGGCACAGACATCGCCCGGATACGAACCATCGTGCTCTAGCAAATCAAAGTCCGCGCCCTCCAAAAACCGTCGCACGCTCTCAAAATACTCAATCCCCCACCGCGACAACAAACAAGGCGAAAACCCAAACCGCGCTCCCCCCGGCTTTCCGGTCTCTGGATTGATCGCGTCGTTCTCGTCGTCGATGTGACGGCTCGCAAGCAGGGAATACCCCCCGATTTTCACGCCGCGAAAATGCGCGTAGTCCGCAAACTCCTTGAACAGCGCAATGTTTGAAGGAGAAGCGTCCTCCATGTTCAACCCGCTCCCAAACGAAAAAATCACCACCTCAAAACCACACTCCGCCGCCTGATCGATCGCGTTTTTTACGACCACTTGATCGACAGAGGTCAAATGCAGCATCAGCGGACTCTCCGTCACCCACGGCGCAAGC
>CAYYZP010000451.1:0-2038 GCA_964476165.1 uncultured Fimbriimonadaceae bacterium | reverse complement strand
GCGCGTAGCGGTTCAACTCGTTGAAATCGCACACGACCGACCAATTTGGACCGAACGCTTCGACCGCGACCTCGCAGACATCTTTGCGATCCAAGAGGAGATCACGACGAGCATCGTCGATGTGCTCCAGATCGCACTATCCGAAGTCGAGCGCGGCGCGATCGGCAGCATTCCAACAAGAAACTTAAAAGCCTACGAACATTACTTGAGGGGATCGATCGTCCAGCACGGCAAATTTCGCGAAGCCCTCGAACAGTATCAGGAAGCGACCCGACTTGATCCAACATTCGCGAAAGCCTTCGCCGGTGCTTCCTATGTGGCCTTTCGTGCCCACTATTTCTTTCGCGGAGACGGCACGGACTATGTTCGCATCTCCCGCGAATCCGCAGAGCGAGCAAAGGAGATTGACCCAAATCTTGCGGAAAGCCATTGGGCGCTCGCCAATATCGCCGCGCTGGAAAATCGCTTTACCGACACCGACGCTCACCTTGAACAAGCATTGAGGCTCGACCCGCGCAATTTCGATTCGCTCCTCTTCTGTGGACTGTTCAGCGTCCTCAGAGGACGGAAACCCGAGGCGATCAAGTATTTTTTGCGCGCTGCCGAAGTTCGGCCCGACGACTATCAGGCGCTGACGATGGCAGGTTCGCGATTGATGGATAGAGGTGACGACTCCGCAATCGTGGTCTTGCAAGAAGCGGTTTCCCGTATTCGGCGCCGATTGACGTATGACCACTCCGACGCGCGAGCGTATTGCATGGGCGCCTGTGCATTGATTTCTCTGGGTCATGCCGAAGAAGCAGTAGACTTTGCCAACAAGTCTTACGAACTTGACCAGACCTCGACCACCCTCTATAATCTCGCATGCTTCTATAGCGACAAGGGAGACAAGGAAAAGGCGATCTCAGTTCTAGTAGAAGCCTTCGACAAAGGTTTGAGAAACGCTAACTGGATCCGCAACGACAATCAACTCGCCCACATCCTAAACGATCCAAGGGTACAGGACATCTTGGACCGTATGGACGCCGACGGATCAGCGTAAGGCTACCGCGAGTGTCACGAAAGTGGGTGGCATGGGCAAGCACGACTGAGAAAAGGTTTGGGTTGCTGCGAGGCTGCTTGCCCGTGCATACCAAAGTCGATTTCTTCAAAACCTCACGGATCGCAGACCAATCGGAAGCCTACAAAGAACCCGTCCGAGAGCCACCAGCGGGATTTGGGCATTTGGGGGTCGGTCTTCTGCCAATCCTTCGTCCAGTACCGCTGCACGGTGGGGGTGAGGTCTTTGCTTTCGTGCATAAAGTCGCCACCACACAGCACGGGCTTGCCGCTTGAGTCGATCGCCCATTCGCCGACGTTTCCAAGCATGTCGTGCAATCCAAAAGCGTTCGGTGCGCGCTTGCCAACCGAGTGCGTCGTGTAGTCGGCGTTGGCCATGCACCACTCGTGATCTTCAATCGTGCCGGAAAAGGAACCGCGCGCGGCCCACTCCCATTCCGCCTCTGTCGGCAAGCGATACTTCTTCCTTGTCACCGAGCGCAACCACCGCACGAACATGTCGACGTTCGTGTGCGAGACGTTGATGACCGGGTATCCCTGGTGCCCCCACCCGAGGTCAGGGAGGATGTACGACCTGCTCGGGCGCGAAATCGCGTCCGGTGAGAACTCGGTCTGGTCATAAGGTTGCGAGGGCTCGCCGCTCAGCAAAAACTGGTCGAAGACCTCCCACGGGGTCTCGGTCGAACACATGAAGAACGGTTTGACGGAACCGTCCGCGTTCCCTGGCACGGGCACCATCGTAAACTGCACCAAAGAACCGGGCAGAGTCTCGACGAACGGTTTTTCCTGCATCAAAGTCAGCAACAGGGCAAGCATCAATACTCGCGGTCTTTCTTGATCCCGGGTTCCGGGACCGGGTACCGACCGCCCCCACCAGGCATGACCGGCGCGTCGGACGAGTAGTCCAGCGCGCCTACCCCCACCGCAAACTCGTGCTCGCAGTTCAACATCTGATCATAGGAAATCTCCTGCCCCGTGT
>CAYYZP010000450.1:0-5216 GCA_964476165.1 uncultured Fimbriimonadaceae bacterium | reverse complement strand
CGAGTTCGGCAAGACCCCCCTCATTCCGGCTGCGCGGTTCAAGGAGATGCACTACCAAATGGTGATCTTCCCTGTCACAGGGTTGCGGGTCATGCTCAAATCGTTGGACTCCTTCTACGCCGATCTGATCGCCCACGGAACCCAAAAGGACTGGCTCGACCGCATGGTCACAAGGGCAGAACTTTACGAAAGAGTCGAGTACAAAAACTACCAGAAATAAGACCCATACGGCGGTGAGAACCTTTCAGATTGGCCTGGTAGACTCGGTTCAAGCCAAGGGTCGTTAACGCTCTGCAGATTGATCGACGAGGTTCACACTGACGGGCAGGGGCTCCGGCGACCGACAATCTTAAAGGAACGCGTGAAAGGAACCATGAGCGCCACCACTTATCCGAACTACAGCCCCGGTCTTGAAGGAATCATCGCCGGCGTCAGCACGATCTCCGACATCAGTAGCGAGGAGAGCAGACTCATCTACCGCGGCTATGACGTTCACGACCTGGCAAGCCGTGGCTCGTTCGAGCAGACCGCATACCTATTGTTCAACGGCAAGTTGCCGAACCGCAAAGAACTCGAGGAATTCACAAAGGTCCTTGCCAGTGAGCGGGCGGTCCCTCAAGAAGTGTATGCGGCACTCAAGCAACTTCCCAAGGACACCCATCCGATGGACATCGCCAAAGTCGGGTTCTCCGTCGTCGCGCCGTTCGATCCTGACTACGACGCGCCCGCAACGGACCATGCGGCGAACCTGCGCAAAGCGATCCGCATATTGGCGAAGGCGAGCACCATCGTCGGAAACGGCCACCGCATCCGGACCGGTCAAGAGCCCCTCGAGCCGAGAAAAGAGCACACGATCGCGGAGAACTTTCTTTATTTGATGAGCGGTCAGGAGCCGGACGCCGAGACCGCGCACGTCCTCGACAGTTCACTGACGCTTTATGCCGAGCACGGGTTCAACGCATCGACCTTCGCCTGCCGCGTGACCGTCGCGACGCTCAGCGACATCTATAGCGGGATCGTGACCGGAATCGGCACCTTGCGGGGCCCGCTCCACGGCGGCGCTAACGAGGAAGCCATGAAAATGATCCTCGAAATCGGGTCTCCCGACAAGGCGGACGCTTGGATTCACGACGCGCTCGCCACCAAGAAGAAGATTATGGGCTTTGGGCACCGCGAATATAAGAAGCGCGACCCGCGGGCCATCTATATGACAATGGTCGGAAAGGAACTTTGTGAGAAAAAAGGCCAGACGCAGTGGTCCAAGATCGCAGACATATTGGAAGGCGTCATGGAGAGGGAGAAGAACATTTATCCGAACGTGGACTTTCCAGCCGCTTATGCATATTATGTGCTCGGTTTTCCGATCGACCTTTACACGCCGATCTTCGTGATCGCGCGTGTAAGCGGATGGTCTGCGCACGTCATCGAGCAACTCGCCAACAATCGACTGATCCGTCCGGCGTGCATCTACGAAGGCGCCCGCACGGCCACTTGGGTTCCGGTCGACGAGAGGTAAGTCTTTGGTCACCTCTCCCTGAGCCTCGGGATAGATTGACGACCATTTCTGAACTCGTCGGGCCGAACGTCTGTGCTCTAGAGACGCTCGCCATCCCAATACTCGACACTCCAAGAAAAACGAAGGCGGCGCCGCACCGAAGTGCGACGCCGCCGACTTTTTTCCGGTCGGGCTCTGCTTGACCGAAGTCAGGCTTTGTCCGTCCGAATCCTGGTTGACCGGTTAGGTCTCGTTTGCTGGCCCGAAGGCCTGCGCGTGTTCCAACGTTTCAATCAGGCTCGGTTCGCCTTTCTTGGCCTTTTGCGGCCTGAGACTGGTGAGAGTCCCTGGCTTCTGACCGGCATCGGCTTCGTCAGTGTGCCCGCTTGCGCAGGCTCCTGCGATTTGTCGTCCGTGGCGCAAGCGCCTCAGTCGACCATTACGGGACGACGTTCTTCCCGAAGGAAGTGCGCGTCACCGCCGCGTACCGACCACCAAGTCGGCGAACCGAGAATGCGTGGGGCTGGGTTTCGGGATGGACGTTTCCCGGAACTCGATCCACTCGACCATAGTCCTACTCGGTCAGGCGGATCTGCCTCTCGCAAACCGCTCAAGTGGCCTAGTTCACCAGTGGCATCTCGCTGATTCCCGAAGGATTCCGCGTCTGGTCCTGGTGGACCTCTCAAGCGTCGCAACCATTTGCTTTCCGATGTGTCGATCTCGCCGGTTGCCCTTCGCTATCGTCGTTTCGTCTTGCCGGTTGCTGTGTGAATACTGTACAGCAACTGGCCCACGGCACGCAACGGCTAAAAAATTATTTTTCCACAAAATTATCCACTGTGCCGTCCGAGGTAGATTGGAGCCTATGCGGCGAGTCGTGTGTGCGTTTTCTTTGGTCGTTTTTGCATCGGGGCTGGCGATTGCTCAACGCCTGCCCTACGTCATCGACAGTTTTGACGCGCGGATCACGCTGAACAAGGACGCGACCATCAACGTCGTCGAGAGGATCGACGTCACTTTCAACGAGCCCCGACACGGAATCTACCGGACCATACCTATCGTTTATGACGCAGGGGGGGGAGACCGGCGCGCCATCCAGTTTTCGCTCAACCGCGTCCACGACGGTACAAACGATTTAACGACCCAAGTCACGAGACAAGGAGACAATCTTAAAATTAGAATCGGCGACGCCGATGTGTTGTTCTCTGCTGGAACAACAAAGACCTACGTGATCGAGTACGCGGTGTATGGCGCGCTCAACTGGCACCAGTACGGCACGTGGGAAGATTGGACCGAACTTTATTGGAACGTGACCGGCACCGAGTGGGACACTTCGATCAGCGAGGTCCATTTTAAAGTCGAGTTTCCGGACGCAGGAACTGGAAAAGTGCGCGGTCGTGTTTTCACAGGAGCATACGGTTCGACCGACCAAGTTTCACTGATCGAAGTCGGCGAAACGGATTTCAAGAACCCATCGGACACTGCGATCGCGCTTTCTTCAAACGATTTCGAAGGCGTGCGCCAAGAGCCGCTCGGGGCACACGAAAACCTCACGTTGGTCTTAGGAGTCCCCCAGGCCGTCGTGCCCAAACCGAGCCAGTGGACGGAGTTCATCAACCGCCTCAGGGAGAAGTTCGCGCTCCTGACGATCCTCATCGTGGGGCCGCTGATGGGACTCGTGTGGCTCAAAAAGGGGCGCGACATGAAAGACCCGCCCACGACCGTGCGTTTTGAACCGCCCGATAACCTGCCCGCCTGCGAGACCGGCACGATCCTAGACGAGCGCGTGGACCAGCGCGACATCGCCGCCGGAATCATGTCCCTCTGCGTCCAAGGTTTTCTTACTGTCGAAGTCGTGGAGGAGCAAGGGATATTTACAAAAAAGTCCTACGCGCTCATCGTGACCGACAAAAAAGACACTTCGAAGTTGAGCATTTTTGAAAGCAACCTGCTTTCAAAAATCAAGACTGCGGGTAATTTTGTAACGAAGGAAGCGCTCAGCATGTACGTCGCTCCCCACATTGGTCGTCTGAAAGAAGACGTATACCAAGACATGGTGGATCGTGGCTACTATCTTTCCAATCCAAACATGGTGCGGGGCGCGTACATCTTTTTAGGAATCGTGTTGTGCGCGGTCGTCGCGTTTGTCCTGTTGCAGGCATCATTGATCTCCGAACCGTGGACCGCGATTGTCGGTGGAGCGATCGCTGCGATTCCAGCGGCGCTCTTCGGCTGGCACATGCCGCGCAGGACGTATACCGGCACGATCGCAAGGCGCGAAGCCAAAGGATTTTATGAAATGATGAGACACCGCGAGAACTATATGGCGTGGGTGGTCAACAAACAGCCAGACGGACTGAAGTACGAAGAGTATCTGCCCTACGCGGTCGCCTTCGATCTCATCGACCAATGGTCGGATGCGTTCAAAGATATCGTCAAAGAGCCGCCGTCTTGGTACAACGATCCGTACGGCGGCATGTTTACCGCGAGCATGTTCGCCCACAGCATGCGCTCGATGACGTCGGACTTTGGCAGTTCGGCTGGGACCGCGCCACGCTCGTCGGACGGTGCTAGCGGCGGTGGCTCAGGGTTCTCATCTGGAGGTGGCGGGTTCTCCGGCGGCGGCTTTGGCGGAGGCGGTGGCGGGAGTTGGTAGACCCACTGACGACCTCTACTTCTGTCCTGCCGCGACCGAGCGATGGGGACCGGATGACGGCGGCGGCGATCCACGTGGGGTCGATTTTTTCGCCGATTCTGCTCCCAGCGATCGCGTACGTAGTGACGCGGCAGCGCGGCGGGTTCGTCAATGCGCACGCGCGGCAATCGCTGATCGAAGCGCTCGTGCTGAAATCGTTGTTGTTCTTCGCGTTTCTTTGTTCAGCCACGTACACCGCCTATCGCCTCTGGAACTATTACCAAAACGACTGGCAAGGATTCGAGTGGTCCGAGTTCCTGGTGCGGTTTATCGTGGGCTGGATCACGCTGTTCATTTTGGAGGCGATCAACTTTTTTGTTTCGGTCAGGCAAGCGCTGAGGGCGTTTGCCGGCAAGTGGCCGCGAAGAGAGGCTAGGCTCTAGCGAGAGAATGTGCCATAAGACATATAAGACGTATATGACTTACATGTTCTATATTAATTCGCTCAAGCCCCGATGTCTGTCCTGAACTGGCGGCCTTTGAACTCGATCTTCTCGACAGCCGCGTAGGCCGATTTGCGCGCGCGGCCGAGGCTGGCACCAGTGGCCGTCACGCTCAGGACGCGACCCCCGCTCGTCACGAGCCCACCCACAAGCTTCGACGTGCCCGCATGAAAGATAACAACGTCGTCGTCCAAGTCATCGGGAATCGAGACCGACCGACCCTTTTTGTACTTTCCAGGATAGCCTTCGCTCGCCATCACGACCGACACGACGGCGTTGTCGAGCACTTCGATCTCAGGGATCGGCTTCCCTTTCGCCACGGCCTCAAGCGTAGCGGCAAAACCTGCTCCGATCCTGCGTACGATCGACTGCGTCTCCGGGTCGCCAAACCGCACATTGAACTCTAGGCAGAAAGGATTCCCATTCACGACCATCACCCCACTGAACAGCACGCCGCGATAGTCAAAGTCGTACTTCGTCAGGCTTTTGAGCAACGGTGCGACGATCGCTTCCTCCGTTTTCTTGATCAGAGCATCGTCCAACCAAGGAACGGGCGAATAGGTGCCCATGCCGCCCGTGTTGG
>CAYYZP010000449.1:0-6081 GCA_964476165.1 uncultured Fimbriimonadaceae bacterium | reverse complement strand
CTCGCCGTCGTCCTTGCAAGGCGCGCCGAAGACGTCGAGCACTGCGAAGGCGACGCAACACTGTTGGCAAAAAAGTTTCACGGCACACGAATCCTCGAACTCGCAGCCGCCGACCTGAAAACCGCTTGTGGCCTCGAAAACTTCGAGGCCGTGCAACGGCTCGCCGCAATGGAACTCGGTCGTAGGGCCGCCGAGACCGGGAGGGGAGTAACAGGCTCGCTCCTCGATTCCAAGTCCGTGTACGCCATGTTCCAGCACCTCGCAGACGAGAAGCAGGAGCACTTTTGCGCCGCCTACCTTGATTCCAAAGGCGGCTTGATAAGCCAAAAAACCATCCACCTCGGCACGATAAACATGAGCGTGGTGGGGGCAAGGGAAATCTTCCGCGAGGCCGTGCGAGAGAACGCCGCCTCGCTCATCGCCGTCCACAACCACCCGAGTGGCGACCCCGAGCCGAGCCCCGAGGACTACAGCGTGACGCGCAAACTCGTCGAGGTCGGCAAACTCCTCGACATCCCTCTCCTCGACCATGTCATCATCGGGCGCGACCGCTATGTCAGTATGCAAGAAAAGGGAGCAATATGACGTTTGACGAAAAATGGGAGGAGTGCCTTACCCCCCTCCGCGCCGAAATGGACGGTCGCCACAAAGTAAGGGAAGGCGCGCTGCAAAAGTGCCGCCTTATCATCCAGACATCGAGCAAGTGCATCCGCCACATCCATCGCAGACAGTTCGACCAAGCGGAAAAACTCCTTAAAGAAGCAAAGCAACTAAGCAACGCCGCGCGAGAAGAAATGGATGGCTTTCCCACCGTGCGCTACGCATCGTATTTGCAAGACGCCGAAAAAGAAATGGTCGAGGCCGCCGCAGTCATGGCGATCGTGCGCCAGTCCCCCCTCCCGAGCGCTAGCGAACTCGGCGTTGACGCCGTCAGTTATCTCAATGGCATGGCCGAAGCCGCTAGCGAGTGCCGTCGTTACGTGCTTGACGACATGCGAAACGGCAACATGAGTGAAGCCGCAAGGATGCTCGCGCAAATGGAGAGCGTCTACGACGAACTCGTCACGTTCGACTACCCCGATTCGCTCACCGGCGGCCTCCGCCGCACCTGCGACGCACTCCGCGCCGTCATTGAACGCACCCGCAGCGACCTCACACTCACCCAAGTGCAAAGGGAACTCATGGACGAACTCAAGTCACATTAAATGTCGATCTTTCCTTGCCCAGGCGGAACGGGACGCTCCAGTTTGACCGGCTTCTGATCCTTCGCCTTGGCAACTGTCGCGACGACAGACCAAAGCCAGACCAGCACGACGATCACAAACGGAACAATTGCCACATCGTTGATGTTCGCAGAGCCCGCCTTCAGACCAAGAATGCGCAAGACGCTATACAGACCGTTCGGCGTCGCGATCAACCACGTACTCGCCAAAAACCAGAGCCCAATCATCACCCCCCCCACCTTCGTCTGGCCCAGAGCGATGTTCCCGAGCCCTGGCACGATCAAAGAAAGCAAGGTCGCCGATTTCCCAGAGGCATACGACGCGCTGGACAGTGACAAAGGATCGCCCGCGGAGCCAAGGATCGCTTCCGCCCACTTCGTTTCATAGTGCAAGTTGGTCGGCTCGAGCAAGTGCGCCATCGCATACTCGTCGCGAGCCCTCATTCTCTGCCCGCGCGTCCAAAGTTCGTCCCCAAGTGCAGAGCGCACAGCGGCCGAGCCCGGCGCGATTTCCGAAGCCTCCTTGAGCGCGCGCTCCGCGATCTCTTGTTTGCCGCGGATCCGCGCGACCGATGCCTGCTGCAGAAGTTTCTCCACTTCGACCATCTGCTCCGGTGTCGGCTTGTTGGGCAAGACCGGCGCAGGCTTCTCTGCTTTCTTGACCTCGGCTTCGCTCTCGCTCATGGTGTCAATCGATCAGGTCGGGGTTCGGTTTCATCGAGGCCCATAGGCTCTCAAGATCGTAGAATTGCCGCTTGTCCTCGAGCATCGCGTGAAAGATCACGTCGCCATAGTCGAGCAACAGCCATCCGCTTCCTCGACCTTCTGTCTTCCGCCCCGGCTTGAATCCCTTCTCGCGCATCTTCTCATGCACGCGGTCGACGATTGCGCGGACGTGCGTATCGCTCGTCCCAGTGACGATGACCATACGGCTCGTGACAGACGTCTTCTTGCGCACGTCGATGTTTTCGATGCGTTGCGCCTTTATGTCGTCAGCGAACTCGGCGATCATCAAAGCCTTCGCCGCCGCGTCGAACGGCGGGTCAGTCTTCATAGAGTTTGTTTTTTTGGATGTACTCATAGACGGTTTGGACGATCAGATCGTTGTAGGCCTCTCGTTTCCTAATGCAGTCTCTAACAAAAGACGAGGACACCGAGTCGTGCTTCGCTTCGACCATGTCAATAGCGTCTTTCGTGACAGGGTCCAGCCGAGAAAGTATGGTCGATAGATCGGTCCCGTGCCTGGAGACAACCGCGAGGCGGCACATGCGAAGCACGCGCTCCGGCTTTTTCCACTCCTGAAAAGTGCTCAGCGTGTCAGAACCCATGATGAACCAATACTGTCCAAACATGACTTGCGAAAACTCTTCGAGCGTATCGACGAGATAACTCGGCCCCGCCCGCGTCGCATCGATGTCAGAGACAGCCATCTTATCTTCGGCTTCGGTCGCAAGTCGGCACATGGCCAGCCTGTGTTTGACGGGCGTCGTCTTCCTTTGCTTGAGTGGGTTCTTTGAGGCAGGAACCCAGATCACTTCGTCTAGCCCTAGCGAATCAATTGCGGCACGCGCCACCTTGGTGTGTCCAAGATGGGGGGGGTCGAACGTTCCTCCAAGAATGCCGTATTTCATCACCAGTCTCTGTACTCGAACTGCCAGCCCGCGATCTCGACAGTGTCGCCTTCTGCGATTCCTAGTTCGCGCAGTTTGCCGATCACACCGATGCGTTCCAATCTGCGATGAAGGTACCGCAGCGACTCCGAGTCCTCCAGCCGAGTCATCTTGACGAGCCGTTCGATCCGCTCGCCAGTGACACGGAACCCACCCCCCCCCTGAGGTGCCGCGCTCCAAGCCTCATCGGTCTGGCGACGCATTTCAGGAACGATGACATGGACCGGCTCCTCGCTCGGCTCGTCCAACAACTTCGAAAGTGCGAAAATCAGCGCCTGTGTCCCCTCGCCCGTCGCAGCCGACACCGGCATCGCCTCGATCCCGGACTCTTCTAGGATCGCCAGCATCGCTTCGACATCCTCTTTCGACGCGACATCGGCCTTGTTCATCACCGTGATGCGATTCTTGCCCTTGAGCAGGTCGGAATATCGTTCAAGTTCTTGCTCAATGGTTCGGAAGTTTTGAATGGTATCCGATCCGTCGATAGGGAAGCCGTCGAGCACATGGACGAGCACCCTTGTGCGCTCGGCATGTTTTAGAAACTGGTGTCCGAGCCCGTGTCCTTCGCTCGCACCCTCGATCAGTCCCGGCAAGTCCGCAACGACGAACGTCCGATCCCCTGCTTTGACGACGCCGAGATTAGGTTCGATCGTCGTGAACGGGTACGCCCCCACCTTGGGCCGCGCGGCTGAAATCGCAGCCAGTAAAGTGCTCTTTCCCGCGTTCGGTAGCCCGACGAATCCAACGTCGGCGATCAGTTTGAGTTCCAGGCGGACGACTAACTTTTCACTGGGCGCCCCTAGTTGTGAGATTGTCGGCGCCTGCCGCACGCTGCTCACGTACTTGAGGTTGCCATTCCCGCCTTTCCCCCCCCTGCAGGCCACGAACCGGGCGCCTTCGACGTTCAGATCCACAAGCGCGTCGTTCGTCTCGTGCTCGATCACGACCGTCCCGATCGGCACCTTGATCACCACATCCAGCGCGTCCTTTCCGTGCTTGTTCTGGTGCGCCATCGTCCCCTCGGCGGCCTTATAGTGCCCGTGGAACCGAACGTCGTAGAGCGTGCGCACGTGCCGGTCGGCGACGAGCACCACGTCCCCTCCGCGACCGCCGTCAGCGCCGTCCGGCCCCCCCCTAGGCACGTGCTTCTCACGGTGGAAACTCGTCGCTCCGTCCCCCCCCTTGCCACTCTCCAGCGTGATGACCGCCTCGTCAATGAACTTGGCGCTCATGCAGTCTCCTCACCCGGTCGCATGCCTTTGATCAGTTCGACCGTGACGGTCTTCAAGTCCGTGTCCACTGCCTTAATGAACTGCGAGACGAACGGGATCAACGCCCCCCCCACTGAAAGCAGGTCGTGGGCTGGGGTCTTGATAACGTCGTCGACAGTTCCGATCTCCATACCCCCCTCCAACACTCTTGCTCCAATCAGTTCAGACACTAAAAACTCTCCTTCACCAAGCGCCGCGCGGTCATTCTCATCGATCGTCAAGTAGGTCCAGATCAATCCCTGGGCGGCCTCCACCGAATCCACCCCTTCGAGCATCACCCGCACTTGGCCCTTGTGCCAATGGACTGACAAAACTCTCTTTTCCCCCAGGTCTGTAAACACTAAACGACCGACTGAAAACCGAGAAGGGAAGTCGGTGAGCGGAAGCACTTTGACGGCCCCCTTCAAACCAAAAAGGCCTACGATCTGGCCGATGCGGACGCGCTGCCCGTCGCCCTGCGGCATGGCGCTAGTCCGGCGTAAGGACTTTGACAAACGCCTTCTGCTGCTTCTTTGCGCCAGCGGCATTGACGACGTGCCGGACGCACGAAATCACGCGGCCCTCTTTGCCAATGATCCGCCCGACGTCGTTCGGTGCGACGGTGATCTCGTAGACGAGCGCGCCTCGGTCGTTCGACTCTTCGACTTTGACGGATTCGGTCTCTTCGACAAGGCTCTTGATCAGGTGTTCTACAAGTGGTTTAAGGCTCATGGTTGTTCAGTGGGTTCGGCGGCATCGACGGGAACGGCGGCAACGGCGGGTTCGGGTGGCGCAACGGACATCTCTTGCACCACTGACTTCTTGCTCATCGCGCTCGTGCGCTTGTCCAAAAATTTGTAGTTCTCCTTGGCCTTCGGACGTTGGGCAAAAAACTCGTCCAGGATTCCTTCGCGCTTAAAAAGGTTGGCGACCGTTTCGGTGGGCTGCGCGCCGACCATCAGCCAGTGCAGGGCCCTCGCCTTGTCGATCTTAACTTGCTTGGGCTGGGTCACCGGGTTGTAGTGCCCGATCATCTCCATGGCGGTTCCGTCCCGGCCACAGTCGTTGGCGGCCACCACCACACGGTAAAAGGGCCGGTGGGCGTTGCCCATTCTTCGCAATCTGATTTTGACCACTGTCTGTTTGGTTCTCCTGGCTTCCACCGGATCAGCGACGGCGCTTCTTGCCCATTCGCTTTTCCAGTTTCGAAAACTGCTTCATCTGCTTGCGCATGACGTGCAACTGGTCCACGAGTGTGTTGACCTCTTGCGGCGTCGTGCCTGAGCCTGCCGCGATCCTGCGGCGGCGCGAGCCATTGAGTATATCCGGGTTCGTCCGCTCCGACGGGGTCATGCTCAGGACAATCGCCTCGATCCGATCCATCCGCCCGTCGTCCAACTGGTCCAGAGCCTCCTCGGGCAGGTTGGCCGCGAGGCCGGGGATCATCTTCAAGACCTTCTTCAGCGGCCCCATCTTTTTGATCATCCTGAACTGGTCGAGCATGTCCGAAAAGTCCAGTTTCCCGGTTTTGATTCGGCCCTGCATTCCCAGCACGGCCCCCTTGTCGACCGCTTCTTCGGCCTTCTCGATGATGCCGATCACGTCTCCCATCCCTAATATCCGGTCTGCTACCCTCGAAGGCGCGAACTCGGTCAATGCGTCCGTTTGCTCGCCCTCGCCGAGAAACCTAACAGGCACACCGGTCGCCGCCCGAACACTGAGCAAAGCACCACCGCGCGAGTCGCCGTCCATCTTGGAGAAGATCGCGCCAGTCAAAGGGCTCGCGGTATTAAACGCCTGCGCGACCGCCACGGCGTCTTGTCCGGTCGTCGCGTCGAGGACGAGCCAGGTCTCCGAAGGATTCACCGCGTTTGAGACCTGCTGCAACTGGACCATCATCGCTTCATCCAGAGTCGTCCGGCCAGCCGTGTCCACGATC
>CAYYZP010000448.1:0-2577 GCA_964476165.1 uncultured Fimbriimonadaceae bacterium | reverse complement strand
AGGCGCGGGCGTAGCGCTCATGGGCCTCGGTCGCGGTACGGGCGACAACCGGGCAAGGCTTGCTGCCGAGGCCGCAGTCACTTCACCCCTCATCGAAACGGACATCCAGGGCGCGAAGCGCATCTTGGTCAACATCACTGCCGGGACACAGTTCGGGCTGGGCGAGGCGCAGGAGGCGATGGAGTACATCATGCAGTACGCCGACGCCGAAGATGCGGCGATCTTTATGGGCCAGGTGATCGACGAGTCGCTCGGCGACCAGGTCATCGTGACGCTCCTGGCGGCAGGGATGACGGGGAATGCCTCGAGCAAGGGCCTGCACGAGAGCGAAATCTTTGTCAAACGCGACGTTGCGGACATTACCAGGATGGTGATGGGTGACCATCCAGCCGAAGCACGGCCCACTCTTGAGCCCGCGACCTTTGATGAGATCGATTTTGACATTCCGACTTTTTTGAAAAACCAACGGTCCAGATAAACGCTTTTACTTTCGGCAACGTACTGGTCCAACGAATAGCCCCGGCCCTCGAAAGCCGGGGCATTTTTTCGCTCGTTTGAGCCAGTGACCCGATATGACTCATAAGTACTCGTTTCACTGAGAGAAAACGAATTGCATGAACAAGGCTTCCTTGGACACCGAAGTCCTTTACGCCTTTTGAAGAATCTTCGTGATCTTGGCTTTGAAACTGGAGACCCCGCCGAAGCCGATCGCGCGACCGATCACTTTTCCGTCCGCATTTAGGAAGACGACGGTCGGAAGACCCTTTGGCTTGTATTTATCGACTGCCTTTTCGTTGGCCCCAGGGTGGTCGACGTCGACGCTGACGAACAGCGTATCCTTAAGCAGGTCGGCGATGTCTTGGTCGGTGAACGCTTCCTCTTCCATTTTTTTGCACGGTGGGCACCAGTCCGCGCTGAAGTCGATCATGACGGTCTTGCCTTCTTTCTTCGCTTGTGCAAGGGCTGCTTCGACCGTGCCCACTTTGTTCAACAAGAACTTTGTCGGGAGGGGGGGGTCAATGCCAACGCCTGATTTGGCGATCCCGGCAACGAACGCTAGGAGGAACCCTACGGCGATCAATCCCGCCAAAACCGTGGTCGCGCTCCATTTCATAAGTACTCGTTGATGAGGTTTTCTAAATACTCTTGTCTTCCTGACGACCGAACCGGCTCTACCGTTCGCATAGCGTATTCTGCGCAGGATTGCAAAGTCTCGTCACTGGTCGTAATTCGCTTGCCCAGCACTCCGTTCCAACCAGAATATCGCGCTTGGACGAGTTCGGCGAACCGGCCGTCTTCTCGAATCTTCGCCGCGACCTTGAGCCCGCGGGCGAAGGCGTCCATGCCTCCGATGTGCGCGTAAAAAAGATCGATCGGCTCGTGAGAGGCGCGGCGCACTTTGGCGTCGAAGTTGAGGCCGCCCGTCGTGAACCCGCCCAGTTCGAGGACCTCCATCATGATCTGCGTCGTGAGATAGATGTTGGTTGGAAACTGATCGGTGTCCCAGCCGACGAGTTCGTCGCCATAGTTCGCGTCGATCGATCCCAGTGCGCCTGCGAGCCGCGCCGCGCGCAGTTCGTGAAGCATCGAGTGTCCTGCGAGCGTCGCATGGTTCGTCTCGACGTTGAGTTTGAAGTGATCCAGCAGATCAAACTCACGCAGAAAGTTAAGGCACGACTCGACGTCGCTGTCGTACTGGTGTCTTGTCGGCTCCATCGGTTTGGGTTCGATACACATTTGACCTTTGAAGCCAATCTTGTTCGCGTAATCGACGGCCATGCGGAGAAAGCGCGCCATGTTTTCGCGTTCAAGCCGCATGTCAGTGTTCAAAAGTGTGTCGTAGCCCTCTCGCCCCCCCCAAAACACGTACCCTGCTCCGCTTAACTTCTTTGTCGCGTCGATTGCGCACTTCACTTGCAGCGCCGCTCGCGCGAAAACTTCGGGGTCAGGGCTCGTCGCCGCGCCGCACTGATAGCGCGGATGGCTGAAGAGGTTGGCCGTCCCCCAGAGCAACTTGACGCCTGACGGCTCCTGCTTCTTCAAAGCATAGTCAGTCATGGCGGCGAGGTTGCTTGCGTACTCCTGAGGAGAATTGCCTTCGGGGGCAAT
This sequence comes from uncultured Fimbriimonadaceae bacterium, assembly GCA_964476165.1. Lineage (GTDB taxonomy): Bacteria > Armatimonadota > Fimbriimonadia > Fimbriimonadales > Fimbriimonadaceae > JADFMN01. Next base: position 468 of record CAYYZP010000448.1, on the reverse strand, counting down.
GTCGATGTCGTGGAAGCACCAGAAACCGATTCCCAACTTTTCAAAGAACTCGAACGCCGCATCCATGACGATCTTCGCCTCATCGACACTCGCGGGATTGAGCGGCCAACTGCGGGACATCGTCGGTGCGCCGAACGGATCGCCGCCCCCACCGCGAAACGTGTGCCAGTAGCAGACAGCGAAGCGCAGATGATCGGCCATCGTCTTGCCGCTTACGTTCTCGCCAGCGTTGTAATGGCGAAACGACAGCGGGTTTTTGCTCGCTGGCCCTTCGTAGCGGATTGGCTCAACGACCCCTGGAAAGTGCGTCACTTCTTTCTTGAAAGATCAACCAGAATGTCGTATGAAAGCGGGTCATAGAGAACGGCATCGACCCAGTAGGCGAGTTTCTGGTCTTCGGTGAACTTCTTCGGATCGACCTCCCCCCCCAGACTTGCCGGACTCAACGAGTTCGCTGCGGCGGTGATC
>CAYYZP010000447.1:0-2745 GCA_964476165.1 uncultured Fimbriimonadaceae bacterium | reverse complement strand
CATTGAAACGCCGCGTCGACGATGTGTTCCGGCTTAACGGATAGCGACGACTTGACCTCGATCATTTCCCATCCATTGCTCTGTCGCCGCAGAACGTCTGGCCGTGCGACACAACCGTCGGCGACGAACGCGGGCTCAAATAGAACACCTGCCCCGCCAGAAATCGCGTGTCGGGTCTCTTCGATAGCCCGATCGATGTCCGTCGAAGGCGTCGCAATCAGAACTCCTTCAAATTGGCGTCGAGCAAGTTCGCCGATCCTTCGCCCTTCTTTGAACCGCGCCTGGACAGACTTCGGAAGCGGCGCAGCGAGCGAAGGTTCTTTACGAGCAAGGAACGCTCGCTTTTCACAAACGCGCACGTGTGCGATGTCTGCCTTGTTCAACATATCGACCTAAAATACGACCGGTTCCCTGCGTGTGGTGTCTTTCCTGATCACATAGCGACGGATCCGATCCCACGTCTCTCCACCGTCCAGCGATTCATGGCGGATGAACTCGACCGAGTCGCCGTCTGTCTTTGAATCGATGCGCATGTGGATCTGTGTTCCGTCAGGGTATGAAAGCGTCCCAATGACTACCAATCGGTCGGAAAACTTGGCCCTGCCGACGAACACGCGGCCATTGGCATCAGTCAATGTACAGTCCCACTCATCGCCTGTGGTCGCGCGGACATAGACGGCTTCGTGGCCATTGAACCCCTGAATCGTTTCACGCACCACCGTATCGTCGAACATGAGTTCGAATCGAATCAGGTCACCGGAGTTGGTCCCACCCGACGAGAACTCCCAAATGCCTTCAAAGAACTTTGGCCCGATTCCAGACTTCCCACGTCGCGCAGAAATTTCTTTCGAGAATTTCTTCCATTCTTCAGAATCAAGGATTTTCTTCGTCGACTCTGGCAATGCCTGTTCTGATTCGACTGAGATTCCGGATTCGATCGCGTCTGCTAGCCAGTTGCGCGCCACCGCGTCGTCGCCCTTTTCTGCGTAGATCGATGCGATCGCAAACCTCACCTCTGTCTGATTGAATTTAAGGTCGTCGGCCTTCATGTAATTCGACAGTGCATCGTCCCAATAGCCGAGTTCTTGGTGTGAGAACGCGAGCATATAGGTATTGGCCCCCTGGTCATTGGTGAAATCGGTCTTTCCTAGGAGTTCGATGACGCGCGGATAATCCTTCTTGGCAAAGGCCGCGTCAATGATCGCCTGCGACGGTGCTTGGAACTTGGTCTTGTACACCAAAACCACGCCAGAGACGATGACTACAAAGCCTGCGATGGCAAGTGCGCTTTGGACAAGTCTTTTCTTCTTTTCTGGATTCATCGGCCTCAACGTCCAGAACTCGGTCGGCGCCGGGTTCGTTCCTTCATATTATTACGTACGAACGGCGACCAGCGATGGCGTATCATTGGGGCCGCTGCCATGAAGATCAACCAGACTGGAAATCGATTGAAGACACCACTTCCGAAAGTGGGGATTCGCCCTGTGATCGACGGGCGATACGGAGGCGCCCGGGAGTCGCTCGAAGGGCAGGTCATGGAGATGGCAATGGGGGCCGCTCGCCTGATCGAGTCGTCTTGTTGGCACTCGTGCGGGCTACCCGTCGAATGCGTGGTGGCGGACACGTGCATCGGAGGGCTGGCGGAGAGTGCTTTGTGCGATGCCAAGTTTGCAACCACTTCTGTCGGGCTGACTTTGACGGTGACGCCCTGTTGGTGCTATGGGTCGGAAACAATGGACACCGATCCAGTGCGACCCAAGGCGGTGTGGGGATTCAATGGGACGGAGCGGCCAGGTGCCGTGTATTTGGCCGCGGTACTTGCCGGGCATTCGCAGAAAGGACTGCCTGCGTTCGGGATATTTGGGCGCGATGTGCAGGACGCGGGGGACACAGAGATTCCTACCGATGTGTCTGGGAAGATTTTGCGTTTTGTCCGCGCTGGCGTTGCGGTAGCATCCATGAAGGGCACGACGTATTTGTCAATGGGGGGGACTTCAATGGGGATAGCGGGTTCGATCGTCGATGTGTCGTTCTTTGAAAGTTTTTTAGGGATGAAGGTGATGGCCTCGGACATGAGCGAGGTCGTGCGACGACTGGAGCGGGGGATTTTCGATCCTGAGGAGTTTTCTGTCGCACTCGCGTGGGTGAAGAGTCATTCTAAAGAAGGCCGTGATTGGAACACGGGTGGGGGAGTGCGCTCGCGTGCTTCGCTTGACATTGAGTGGGAAGTGTCTGTCAAGATGGCGCTGATCGCGCGGGACATGATGGTGGGAAACCCGCGCCTTGCAGCATCGGGGTTCAAGGAGGAAGCGCAGGGCGTGAACGCACTTGCAGGTGGGTTTCAAGGCCAGCGGCAATGGACCGACCACTTTCCCAACGGCGACTTTATGGAGGCTGTGCTTTGTTCGTCGTTCGATTGGAACGGTGTGCGGCAGCCGTTCGTATTTGCGACTGAGAACGATTCCCTGAACGCGGTGTCGATGCTGTTCGGGCATTTGTTGACCGGGACGGCGCAATTGTTCAGCGATGTCCGGACCTATTGGTCGCTGAATGCAATCGAACGAGTGACGGGCAAAAATGTTGCGTCTAGCATCCAGCGTCATTCCCCCTCTCCGCAGATGGATCGTGCTGCGGGGAGGCGGCCAGGGGGTGGTGCCATCGACGGCGTCCTGCACCTCATCAACTCTGGCCCGTCCGCGCTCGATTGGACTGGCGAAAGTACTCCCTCCCCCTTGGGGGAGGGCA
>CAYYZP010000446.1:0-2752 GCA_964476165.1 uncultured Fimbriimonadaceae bacterium | reverse complement strand
TCCTTGACCTCCTTGCGCTCGTAGAACCGTTGTCCCCCTACCAGAACGTGCGGCACGCGCATCGTGAGCATCGCCTCTTCAAGGACGCGGCTCTGCGCATTCGTCCGATAAAGAACCACCATATCGGAGAATTTTCTGCGGCCCGTCCTCACTTCACGCAGGATGGCGTCAGTGACGAGCATGGCTTCGTCCTGCTCGGTACCTGCCTCTGAGACGCTGACTTGAGAGCCGTCTTGGTTTTCGGTCCAAAGTTGCTTTTCGGCTCGTCCACGGTTGTGCTGGATCACGTCGTGGGCGGCTTTGAGGATGCGCTTGGTAGACCGGTAGTTCTGCACGAGTTTGATGGCGCGCGCATCGGGATAGTCCTCTTGAAACCTGAGCATGAGCGCCAGATCCGCGCCGCGCCAAGCGTAGATAGACTGGTCGTCGTCGCCGACGATCGTCACGTTGCGGTGCTTCGCAGAGAGCATCTCGATGATCCGGTATTGCGCAAAATTGACGTCCTGATATTCGTCGACCAAGAGATGTAAAAATCGGTCGGCGTACTTCTCGCGCACGGCATCGGCCTGCTCGAATAGTCGGACCGTCTTGAAAAGCAAGTCGTCGAAGTCGAGCGCGTTCGCTGCGGACAGCGCCTTGTTGTAGTCGGTGTATATGGAAGCGACGATGCGCTCGAAATATCCGCTCGCTTGCTCAGCGTATTGGACGGGGCCTGCCAGCCTCTCCTTCGCGCGACTGATCTCCGAGAGCACGCCCCGTGGTTGGATGGACTTGTCCTCCATGCCCCGTTTTTTGAGGAGGTCTTTCACCAAGGAGACCTGGTCCGCATCGTCGTACACCACGAAATTGGTGCCAATGCCGATCGCTTGGCCCTCGATGCGAAGCCACCGCGCGCAGACTGAGTGGAAGGTTCCCATCCAAAGGGAGTCCGCTTTCGAATCCACCATCTCCGTGATTCGCGACTTCATCTCGCTCGCGGCCTTGTTGGTAAACGTGACGGCCAGTATTCGGTAGGCGGGGACGCCCTCATGGATCAGGCTCGCGATGCGGTGGGTGATGACCCTGGTCTTGCCCGATCCGGCCCCTGCGAACACAACCATGGGCCCTCCCCGGTACTGGACGGCGTCGGTCTGTTCTGGGTTGAGACCGGTCTGTCCGCAAGGTGAAAGCATCGCTGTTGGTAGTACCTCAAGAGCCCCGAAAGGGCGCCGTCTGTCCCGAAAGTCGCGTTTTGGCACGAATCTGGTTCAATTTCGGTGTCAAGTGGCCCTCCCAGAGTGTAACATTATGGCGTGGTTCCCGCGTCTTTAGCGGTACAGGACACGGGCCGCGCTACTGCCCGGAGATTTAAATGAAACGGTTTATTGGAGCAATCGCTTTGGTTGCATTTGCTAGTCTTTCGCTGGCTCAGTCGTTCACGATTCGGCAACCGACCGATGGAGCAAGGGTCAGGGAGATGGTTCCTATTCGCATTCCCAAAGGAAGCATTCCGGAAGGGAGTTACATCGGGATCATCATCAACGGCAAGTTTTTGGAAGCGACTTTGCCGGGCGTTGAGGACGAAGATTACGTCTATTACCTCGACACGAAGGGTCGGCGCATTCCAGACGGCGACCTCGACATTGAAGCGGTCCTCTACATGGACTTCAATGATAAGGCGGAGATCGTCAATAAATCTTCGATCAAGGTCAAACTCGACAACTACACGTCGATCAAGATTCCAGACGATGGCGTTAAGCTGCGATACATATTTAAGAAGGGACAGGAAATCGTTTACAAAACCAGCCTTTCCATGAGCGTGGGCACGATTTCGCAAGCCCAACAGGCTCTTGGAAGCAGAATAGGCGAACTGCCGGTCGCAACGGAAGAGATCCGAATGCTTTACGCTGTCGACAGCACATATCCAGGTGAAGATGGCGGCGAAGCACTGCTGAGAATGCAAGCACTTCCTGCGAAAGGAAAGAACTACGCGATGCTGACAGCAGTAGGCGACGCCAGTGCAACAAGGTATTGGGACTTTGAAATGGCGCCGGTCTATATGCGCGTCACCTCGACAGGTCGGGAACAATGGGGTTCGGTCCCGGTCTATTTTCCAATGAACGGCACGTCGGGAGATGCGAGAACGACAGATTTGATGGCGATCTTTCCTCTGCCTGTGCTACCCTCGAAAGCCTTGTATCCAGGGGACATGTGGCAGGCCCAACACTTGCTGAGTGCGTTCGACCTGGAAAACCTCCATGGCGCGGAGAAACTGACGACCGCTCTCGCTTCGCGCGGAACGTTTGTTGGTGTTGAATGGGAGCGCGGGATTCCCTGCGCGAAGTTCACGGTGGCCGTCGACGCAGGGCCGCGCGAGATCGCTGAAGCGGTCAACCTCAACAACACACCTGGCGAGGCGCAAAAAGTCACGCTCAACGGAGTAGTTTGGTTTTCGCTTGACAAGGGCATCATCGTCAAGTCGGATCTTGTTATTTTGCAAGAGTCCGCGATCAACGTGGCAGGTCCCGCTCCGGTTGCGGCCAGTGGTGGGGGTACGGCAGGCGGCGCTCCAGGCGCGGCCCGCGGAGGTCGAGGAAAAAATATGCCGGGTGGCATTTCTTCGATCCGTCCAGAAGACTTCGTGTTCAAGCCGCATGTGGACGCGAACGGTCAGTTTTGGTTCTTCCAAGATCGAACTGGCGGCGGCTCAAGCGCCGGGTTTGACGAGGATCGCGGAGACGGCGGTCGCTCGAGCCAGGGCCCGGGCTTTGGA
>CAYYZP010000445.1:0-2470 GCA_964476165.1 uncultured Fimbriimonadaceae bacterium | reverse complement strand
CTATATTCTCTTCTTCACCAACAAAGGCAAGGCGTACAAGCTGCGCGCGTATGACATTCCTGAGAACAGCAGGTACGCGAAGGGAATGCCGGTTATCAACTACATCGCTATTGAGACGGGCGAGAGTGTGACCGCGACGATCAACGTCAAGGACCATAAGGGGCTCGGATATCTCACGATGATCACGCGACAAGGCGAGATCAAGCGCACCGCGCTTGATAAGTATCAGAACCTACGCAGCAACGGGTTGATCACTTTCGACATTGAAGAGGGCGACGAGCTCGGTTGGGTGCTCAAGAGCGGTGGCGATAACGACATCGTCATCATCACGCACAACGGCCAGTCGATCCGGTTCCAGGAGGACGACGTTAAGGACCGCTCGCGCACTGCCGGTGGCGTCCGTGCGATCCGATTGAAGAAAGGTGACTACATCGTGAGCGCAGACATCGCGGAAGACGATGCGACCCTGCTCGTGATCGGTGAAAACGGCTACGGAAAACGCACAAAGATCAGCGAATACCGGTTGCAAGGCAGGGGGGGGAGTGGAATCCTCACCATGAACTGCACGGCCAAGACCGGAAAGATCGTCGGCGCGCACAAGGTGGGCGACAAGGACAAGTTGCTTGTATTGACTATGCTTGGCAAGGGCATTCGGATGAAGACCCGTGACATTCGGCTCGTCGGTCGCGTGGCGCAGGGCGTGAAACTGATCGACCTGCAGGACGGCGACAAGGTCGCCTCCTCAGCGGTGCTGGTCGATGAGGACGAAGTGCAGAAGCAGGCGGGAGAGACGTCGGCGCGACTGGCTTCGGATTTGTTCGACTAAAGCCTTTGGCTGCGTTGGTTCGTCTTTGCCTATGAAGCAAGGATGAGTTATTCAGCACCACCGGTCGGCGGCGGAGGGCAGTGGCGGCCGCCCAGGCAGGAGATCGATTTCTCGGTCATCAGCGAGTCGTTCACTCTTCTTTTCGCGAACTGGAAGATCTACGTCGTTCCTGGAGTCGTGATGTTCTTGCTTCTCGCCCCAGTGTTCTTGGTCAGTTTTGCGCCGATCTTCTTACCTGATTCCGCTCTTGGAAGTCTTGACTTTGTAGAAACTTTTGTCGTCCAAACTGTTCTCCAACTTGTGGCAAGCATCGTGAGCGTCTTGCTCTATGCTGGAATCGTTAAGTTCACATGGAACGCGGTCAGAGGACTGGGCGCTTCTACCAACGATCTGTGGATCGGATTCAAAGATCCGCTCGGATATCTGGCGCTTGGAATCTTGGTAGGACTGATCACTAGCGTCGGAGTTCTTGCCTGTTGCGTAGGAGTCCTGTTCGCTGGCGGTCTTACGATGTTCGCCTTGCCAATCAAAGTCGTCAAGGGAGTCACAGCGACAGAGGCGATCTCCGAAAGTTGGAGCCTTGTCAAGAAAGACTGGCTTTTGGCAGGTGTTTTTTATCTTCTTATCTTAATACTAAGTCAAATCGGAACGATTGCATGCTATGTGGGTCTCATGTTGACTTTGAACTTCATGTACATTGCGCCGACCGTGCTCTATAGTCGGTACTTCGGGATGGCACAGTCTCCAGAATCCGTCGGTCCGACATCCTATCCGCGAGGGGCGGCTGGATATTCGCACGGCATCGGTGAAGAAAAGCCCCCACCGCCATAACTGTCATCGCTTCGCTTTGTAAAGGACTAAGCCCCATGCGACGATGGTGAGCCCTGTTGCAAGTCCGATCGTCGCGCTCTTTGCGACTCCCGGCGCGCGTTGCTTAGCGGGACTGAGTCCGGTCCTCTGAGTCTCTTTTTCGTCGAGGCGGTTTGCGGCGGGGATGGCGAGGAAAACGAGCGCGCCGAGCAGGGCGACGGCGATGCCAAAGACAATGAGGAACGCCGCTGGCCCTCTGACACCGCGCCGTTTCATGGGTCCGATTATAGCCAGTCTGTCAGAATGTTTTTTGTGCCCGGTACGACGTACATCCCCATAAGATCGAGCAAGATCGGCCTGCAGGTCGAGGTAGTGCGCACAGTCGCGTCGGTGAAATCTGCGTTCCAGACGATCGAGGTGCTGGAGACGGAGACGCTGGGTCGTGTTTTGGTCTTGGACGGGCACGTGCAACTGAGCGAGATGGACGAGTTCGCCTACCATGAGTGTTTGGTGCATGTACCTGCGCTTTCTTGCAGTCGTTTGGAGAGCGCCCTGGTAGTAGGGGGGGGAGACGGGGGGGTGTTGCGCGAACTGTGTCGGCATAAGGCGCTTTCTCGGATCGACATGGTTGAGATCGATGAAGCGGTGATCGACGTTTGCCGGGAGCATCTGCCTTTTGTGGGTGGAGGTGCGTTCGATGATCCTCGGGTGTGCGTGCATATTGCCGATGCTTTTGGGTTTGTGCGCGACTCTCAGTCGGAGTATGACCTCATCGTGGTGGACTGCACGGACGTTTATGAAGAGGAGGACGGCGCTTTGAGCGAGTACTTGTTT
>CAYYZP010000444.1:0-5190 GCA_964476165.1 uncultured Fimbriimonadaceae bacterium | reverse complement strand
CGAGCGCCGAAACGAAGAAGATCATGAGCGGCACAGGGATCGAATAGAGGTATGCGCGCGCGCTCCACGGATCGATCGCATAGGCGCGCGGGTCGAAGAGTTGGACCTTGACGAAGATGAGTAGTGCGAACGCCACCAGCACACCGAGCGCCCAACTCCCCATCAGGACGAGCAGCGTTTCGCTGAGCAATCGGCGCAGAATGGCGGGCTTTCCGTGCCCGCGCGCCCGCAAACGTCCAAACTCTTCGATCCGCTGGGACTGGTAGATGTTCATGAGCATTCCCATCATCACGGTCAGCACGATGACAAGGCTCCCGACGACGACGTTGAGGATGGTGTAGAGAGTACGGAACGATTCGTCGGTCTCCTTCTTGAGATTTGAATAAGTGTAGAGGCGTACGCTCACGCCCTTGAACTCCTTCATCGCCCATCGGTCGAGCACTCGTTGATCTGTGGCGTCTTTCGCGACGTAAAGATTGGCCTCGATCGGTGGAAAGTGGAACTGCCTGTGGTAATCGATGGGGACGAGCATCATCCACTCGTCGGTCTCGGCTATTCCTACGACGTGGACGTTGAATGGCGAGAACGAGTCGGGTTTGTCGGAACCCAGCAGGGTGTCGCCGAGTTTCAAACCGAGATTGATGGCGATCGGTCGGCTCACGATCGCCTCGGGCTGTCCTTCTTGTGGAAATCGACCGCGTATGGTGCCCCCACCCAACTTTTCAACATAGAACTCCATGTCGTCCTGTTCCATTCCGAACACGACGAAGGGCCATAGCCCGACAATGCTATGGATGCTCGCGGTGCTCGCGCGGCACGAAATGGATCGTTCGAGAGCGACCGGCTTTGTCTTTTCAAACCTGATACGAAAGGCGTCCATGGACTCTTCGTCGCCGCGCGGGCTTACGCCGAGCGCGAATCGCGAGTAACTGTAGATCGTCGAGACTGAGAGTGGAATCGAGTCCATGAGCGAAACGATTCCGGCGATGAGCATTACCGCAAGAGTGATGACGGCGGTGAGCGGGAGCGTCTTCCCGGGGTTTCGCCACAAGTAGACGACAGGTGAGAGCGGGCGCAGGCGTGCTCTAGCGATGACGGCGATACCTCAGGAAAATTTCGTCGCCCCGCACGATGGTCGAAACGAGTTTGAACCGCGTCATATCCTTGCGGTCGAAGGGTTCCCCACCCCCGTAGGTGGGCGTCGTCGCACCGAGTTTGACGAGCGGGGCGATGGTGAGGAAGAGTTCGTCCACGAGGTCTCGTTTAAGGAACTCGGCGTTGATCTCGCTGCCACCTTCGACGAGAAGCCGCTCAATGCCGAGTTCGATTCTCATCTTCTTTGTGAGTGTCTCCCAGTCGAGGGATTGTTCCCCCGCGATGATCGTCTTTGTAGACTTGTCTATTTTTGAAGCATTGTTTTCGGATGTCGCAACGTATGCGCCTGCGGGGTTTTCGGTGAAGAACTGGCTCGAATAAGGGAGGTCGCCCGACTGGGACACCACGATCCGAACGACTTTGGGGCGGAAGTGAAGGTTTTTAGTCGCGCGGAGCGAGCCTGCGCCGATGAGGATCGCGTCGGCGCACGATTCGATTTGGCGCATCGTCTTGTGGTCGGTCTCTGAGCCGATGTCGGGCACTGGCTCATCGCGTGTACCACTGACAGTCTTGCCGTCGATACTTGCGACCATGTTCATAAATACGAACGGTCTGTCTGGCGGTGCGGGGGCAAATTCGAGGGCAGGATAAACCCCGGCCGAGTCAGTCACAGGTTGATTGTGACGCAGGGAAGGGCGTGAGTTAGGCCGCTTCCGTCTTCTCGATGGAGTGTTTGGCCCTTATTCCTGCGAGTTCGATCAGTTCGTCAACAGAGAACGAGTCGTCTGGGGCGGTAGCGTGGCCGATGGAGACTTTGACAGGGCCGCTCGGCGAAACTTTTGCCGCGAGCCAGCGCTTGCACTCTTTTTCCATGCGGTTGCGTACGGCTTCGACGGTCGGGCCGGTCGAGGGCATGACGATTCCAAACCCGTTGACGCCGTGCCTGCAAACGATATCGAGCGTGCGGACGAAATCTTTGAAGAACTCGGCGGCGTCTGTCATGAATCCATTGTTCGCAGGGTCGCCATAGAAACCACCGAGCGACTTGAGGCCGAAGAACTCGACGAGAACGACGGAGACGACCCCTGATGTGCCTTTGAGCCGATGGACCTCTTCGGTCAACCGCGACAAGAAGTGCGCCTCGCTGTAGATGCCCGTAACGGGATCGATCACATCAATGCCTGTAACTGGTTCATCTCGCCTGAGCGCGAGGTCGAGCCTGTCTTCTTCGGTCAGAATCCTGCGCAGTTTTGCCAAGGACTGGCGAAGGATGTGCGACACGTAGTTGCAGGAGATGCCGAGTTTGTGCGCGATCTCGGTCTGGTTGAGCGCGTCGAAATGGAACAACACTAGGACTTCCCTTTCCAGATCGCGCAACTGCTGCATCGCGGTCTCGAGGACGACCCGGTCTTCGACGCTGAGTTGTCCCGGACAGAACTGTGCGGAGTCAAGACGATCCAAATCCGACTCGGAATCCTCATCGTCCATTGGCGTTATGTCGAGGGAGCCGACTCGAAGGAGGTCTTGCGTGGAGTAGACCTCGCGGACGGCGGTCTCGCTCACTCCGATCTCTTCGGCGATCTGTCTTTCCGTCGGCGAGTCACCGGTTCGCGCCTGATAGGTGGTGGCGGCCTTTTGGACCTTGTGCCTCAGTTCTTGGAGCCACGCCGGCTGCCTAATCGTCTGCGCGCGGTCGCGGAGGAAGTGCTTGATCTCGCCAGCGACCAAGTGCGTCGCGTAGGTGTTGAAACGCACTCCGGCGGCGGCGTCAAACTTTGAAAGCGCGTTGAGGAGGCCGATGTATCCGACCTGGGTCAGGTCGTCGACGTTCTCGATGCCTTTGAACCGCCTTGCGATCCGCTCGACCATCGGGCCATAGTGGACGACGATCAGGTCCTTAAGATCGGGCCTCGGGTCGCTCAGGTACTGCGCGACGAGCGACTCCCCATCTATCGTGCTCTTAGCCAATTCTTGCGACATACCCTAGTTGATTCCAATGGCAGGCCCCACCCTGCTCCCCCAATACAGAACTTCGCCATGCCCCCACCCTAGTTGGTGGGGGCACGGTCGAAAGCCCTTAGTTGTCCACGTTGTTGACGATGCTGAAGATCGGCGTCATTACTGAGATCGCAATGAACCCGACGATCACACCGAGAAAGATGATGAGCATCGGCTCGATCATCGAAGTAAGGCCCTTGACGGCGCTCTCGACCTCTTGGTCGTAGAAGTCTCCGACTTTGACGAGCATTTCAGAAAGTCGACCGGACTCTTCGCCCACGTCGATCATCTGTGTGACCATCTGTGGGAACAGCCCGGAGGCGATGAGCGGCTCGCTGAGTTTTTGACCCTCGCGGATGCACGCTCGCGTATCGGCGATCGCATCGCTCAGAATGACGTTGTTCATGGTCTCACCGGTGATCTCAAGGCTTCGCATCATCGGGACGCCGCTGTTGATCATGGTTCCAAAAGTGCGGCAGAACCGCGCGATGCTCATTTTGAGCGTGAGTTCGCCTATGATCGGGAACTTCAGTTTGATCATGTCGATCTGGTAGCGCCCACGAGTCGTCTTGGAGTACATCGAGACGCCGACGCACGCGCCGCCAAGCAGAAGGAGGAGCAGCCACCAATACTTCTGCATAAAGTCGCCGACTCCGAAAAGCGCTGAGGTGATCGCCGGCATCTCCGCGTTCATTCCGTCAAAGATCTCCTTGAACTTCGGAAGCACGAACGTGAAGAGCACGAACAGCATGATTTGCGAGAAACCGAGAACGAGCACCGGATACATCATCGCGCTCTTGATCTTTGACTTGACCTCGTGCTCGTATTCCAAGAAGCCAGAGAGCCTGTCAAGGATCACGTCGAGGATGCCGCCGAGTTCCGCGGCGCGGATCATGTTCACATAGAGTTTATTGAAGACGTGCGGGTGCTTCGCCATCGCGTCGTTGAGGGTCAGACCGCTTTTGACGTCGAACGTCACTGCCTCGAGAGTCGGTTTGAGGACGGGGTCCTTGGTCTGGTTCGCAAGGATTTCGAGACAACGCAGAATTGGAATACCCGCGTCGATCATCGTGGCGAACTGTCTTGAGAAGACGACAAGGGCCTTGAGCTTCATTTTGCCCTTGTTGTTCTTCGCCTTCTTGACTTTCGTCATTCGGACGTCGACGATCTGCATCGACTGCTCGCGTAGTTTGTTAAGGACAAGCCCTTCACTGTCGGCTTCCATGACGCTCTTGACCGTGCGGCCACCTGCGTCTATTGCTGTGTAGGCGAAATAAGGCATCTCGGCGTTCTCCGCGGGGCTGATGCCATAGTTAAACGGCCGCCCCACACAGTCAAATTGTCGGCAGGACGGGCTCGGTCTCTGTAGGCTTAGTCGAATGACGGGTGGGAACCGCGCGAATCAGGTTCAAATAGGGGGTCAGGACTCTATCTCTCTTAGTACAAGCCGCAGGTTTTCGGGGTCGCCGGTGGCCTTGCGAATCTGCTGGGCCATTTTAAGGGCCTCGTCCCGGTCTCCACACCTCTTGGCAGCCATAGCGTAGTTGACAGCTATTAAGAGAGAAGAAGGCATGTTGGCGAGCGCAATCTTCATAAGCGCGTACGCCTCCTGGTCGCGCCCGAGGCCGGAGAGGGCGGTGCAGAGTTCGCCGTAGACCGGCTCGCAGGCGGGATACTGCTCGAGGGTGCGCCTCGCAGCTTCTTCGGCGTCGTCGAATTTTTTGAGGTTGTTGTTGATCGATGCCAAGAGCGCCCAGAGTTTCCAATAGTCTGCGAGCCACGACTTGAGCGGACTAAGTTGTGCGAGAGCGCCCTCGAAGTCTCCGGCTTCCGCGCGTTCGGTGGCGGCGTTGACGGCTTCGATGCGTTGCGGCTGTTCAAGTTCGATGAGCCAGGCATGCGCCATTGCGCGCGTGTTCTGGTCTGGATTGGCCGCAAGGAGGTCGCGCAAAACTTTTGGCACTTTGAAGGCTCTGCCAGCGGCGCTTAGGACTTGTGCGTATTCTCCCAGGACGCTCGCGTCGGTGGGGGCAGCGTCGAGCACGTCCTCGTAGAGGTCCATGGCCTTGTCGAACTCTTCCTCTTTCGCCTTGATGG
>CAYYZP010000443.1:0-1727 GCA_964476165.1 uncultured Fimbriimonadaceae bacterium | reverse complement strand
CCACGGGCGCGGCGAAACGCAAGACGGTGACGACCGCAATGACGAACTCGACCATCTATGTGCCCTCCTGCACAGTTCGTCTTCGCGCCGCCCAAGAAACGAAGAAAAGATACGCCAGCACCGCGACCGCCTGCATGCCGTACACCACGGTTCCCCCCACCGTGCTGAACATCGCGAGATTTTCACTCCCGGCGAACAGTCCTCCAAAAAACACGCCACCTAAGAGCGCGCCAAGGGGATGCAGGCCGCCAAGGAGCGCGACCGGAATCGCAAGAAAGCCCCAGTCCTGGCTGAAACCGAGCCCCACCCGGCCTACAAAGCCCGCAAAGTCCACCCCCCCCGCCAGCCCGCACAGTGCGCCTGACACCGCCATCGCGCTCATCTGTGTCCGTCCGACGTTCACCCCTGAGACCCTTGCGGCGTGAGCGTTTTCACCGACGAGCCGCAGACGAAACCCGGGCTTTGTGTAAAAGAGGTACACGAAAATAATGAGCGAAGCGACCAATGCAAGGAAAACCCCAGCGTGCAAGTCTGTCTGCGGATCGAATCGCGCGAACATCGCGTCGTTCGGCAGTGGATCGGTCATCGGGTTTTGCCGCGCTGTTTCTTGCAACGGCCCGCTGACCGAGTAACTCAGAATTCTTGGTGCGACAAAATTCATGAGGATCGTGCTCACCACGACCTGTACCCCCCTCTTGACCTGAAGCCACCCTGCCAGCCACGCATACGCCATTCCCCCACCCATCGCCGCCACAAGGACTGCAATGTTCAACAGACCACCAGGCAAAGAACTAAGAACTTGTGCGGCCCACGCGCCGCACACCCCACCGATCACGTACTGCCCCTCACCGCCGATGCTGTACATCTTCGCACGCCAAGCGATGATCGTCCCCAGCGCACAGAAAACAAGCGGAGTAGCACGAACCAGCGTCCGAGACATCCCGTACTTGTCGCCGAACGAACCCTCAAAGAGGTCACGTAGCGACGCACCGACAGGGAGACCGAACGCAAAGAGCGTCAACGCGACGATGGCAACAAGACCAATGGCGATCAGAACAGTGCGAACGAGCCCTTTCAATTTTCCCCTCCCATGAGCGCGTCCGTTTCTGATTCGTACAGCTTGCCCCCACCCATCCACAGCGTGCGCGCAGCGCTTTCCTGGAGTTCGTCGCGGTCTGAAGTGAAGAGAAGCACCGCTGCGCCCCCACCTGCCGCAGCAATGAGCGAAGCCCTGACCTGTGCGGTCGCGCTGATGTCGAGCCCGCGCGTCGGGTTGTTCGCGACGATAAGGTCCGGCTTCGCGCCGATCACCCTGCTGACGATCACCTTTTGCTGGTTGCCGCCGCTCAGGCTCGACACTGGGCCATGAGGATCGCCGACCTTGATCCCATAGTCTTCAATGAGCGCACTCGTCTTGTCGCGCAACTTTCTCTTATCGAGAAACGGGCCGCGCCAAATCGTCCGATCGTCTCGCTGTTCGATGAGAAAATTGTCTTCGACTGACATCTGGAGCGCGAGGCCCTCCGCGTGTCGATCAGGTGGAATGTAGCCCACTTTTCCCGGTTTATCGTGCCATACCATCTTCCCTGAAACGACTTTTCTCAGCCCGACGCAGACCTCGGCAAGTTCGTTCTGACCGTTCCCTTCGACGCCTCCGATCCCGACGATCTCGCCACAGTTCAAGGTCAGCGACACGCTTTTGAGCGCACTTGTCGCTCTGTCCCCCA
>CAYYZP010000442.1:0-2605 GCA_964476165.1 uncultured Fimbriimonadaceae bacterium | reverse complement strand
TCGATCTGCCGCACGCGCTCGCGGGTGACGTTGAGCGCCGCCCCCACCTCTTCCAAAGTGCGCGCGCGCCCGTCGTCCAAACCGAAGCGTAGACGCACAACGTCGCGCTCACGAGAAGTCAAGCGGCCCAAAATTCCGTCGATCTCCTCACGCCGGATGAGGCTCCACGTCACGTCGCCGGGAGTCGGCATGCTGGTGGACGGCACAAAATCGCCGATGGACGAGTTGTCCTTTTCGCCCACCGGGGTCTCTAAGGAGAGTGGCTCGACCGCGACTCGCAACATTTCCTGTACGCGGTCGGCGGACATCCCGACGCGCTCGGCGACTTCTTCGGGCGTCGGCTCTCGGTGGAGTTCCTGCTGCAATTGGTTGGCCGTCTTCATCACTTTGTTGATGAGTTCGGCAACGTACACAGGGATTCGGATAGTACGGCCCTGGTTGATGATGGCGCGAGCGATGGCGCGACGGATCCACCAGGTCGCATAGGTGCTAAAACGGAAGCCCTTGCGCCAGTCGAACTTCTCGACGGCGCGGATCAAGCCCAGGTTGCCCTCTTGGATCAAATCGGCAAGGGGAATGCCCCGCGCGTTGTACTTTTTAGCGATGGAAACGACAAGCCGGAGGTTGGACTCGATCAGTTGCTTCTTGGAAAGCATGCCCTGTTTCATCACGTCTTTGCGCTCAAACTCGCTCCAGCGGTGGGTCCGGGCCATGTGATACAGTTCGGCGACCTTGTCCCACTTGCCCTGTTCGGCGAGGTCGCGGGCCTGGACCTGCTTGGCCAGGTGCTCTTCTTGGGCAGGGGTGAGCAAGTGGGCGCGGCGGGTCTGCCGCATCCACATTTCAAGTTCTTCGCCGTCGTCGGGCTTGGCGGGGACCTCCTCTTCTTCCTCCATTTCAAGGAGTTCGTCGGTCTCAGGCTCGGCGTCGTCGACGAGCATAAACTTGGAGGCGTCTACGTTGGCGTGTCGCGAATGGGTGCGGACGGTGATCGCCTTTCCTCGCCGGACTTGGGTGGGCATCGAGTTTTCTATAGCCATATCTCTCTATCTATTCAAGACTCCAAAAAATTACCGGTAGCACCGCTGTGGGGCGGTCGAACCGGGGGCACAAGTATAAAGTAACACAGGTTTGGTCAGAAGTCAAAGGGTTTTGACAAAGTACCGACCTTTTTACTCAAAAAGCGGCCCAAAAATGTGGATTTCAAGGGTCGCGCCAAGTTTGTTTGACGCTAATTTCGGGCCCAAAGTTGCACAGATCGGGACTAAACGAACAGTTTCCGCAGGTTTTCCACAGACTTTTCCACACAGGCGCACAGCGCTTGGGCCGACTCGACTGTATTGAGCCTTCCAAAACTGAACCGGACGGCCCCCCGTGCCACTCTATCGTCCAAGCCATAAGCCTTGAGAACTTTGCTGGTCGCCCCAGAGCCTGAACTGCAAGCGGAGCCGCTGCCCACCGCGAACCCGCGGGCGTCGAGGCTGATGACCAGGGTCTCGCCCTCCAAGCCAGGGAAGCAGGTCGAGAGGATGTAAGGCGACTGGTTTTCGGCTTCAACGAACACCACGTCTGCAATCTTGGAAAGCCGCTCTTTGACGATTCCGCGCAGATTAGCGGCATGAGCGTAATCGGCTTCGAGCCTCTCCTGGCAAACCTCGACCGCCCTGCCCATCCCCACGATGCCGGGGACATTGAGCGTGCCGGAGCGCCGACCGTGCTCGTGCTCGCCCCCAAACAAGAGAGGCGCCATGTCCTTGCCGCCGCGAATGTAAAGCGCGCCGACTCCCTTTGGCCCGTAAAACTTATGCGCGCTCATGCTGGCGAAGTCGAACCGTTTGGCGTCGAACGGAATCTTTCCGACGGCTTGGGTGGCGTCTGAGTGGAGGGTCTTGCATTTGGGCATTCCGAGGATCGCGCCCGTCTCGTTGTTGACGAGCATGACCGACGTGAGGTCGGCGTCAGAATCCTCAAGTTTCCAGCCCTTGTTTTTTAGCGTCTTGGCGCCTAAGACTTCGCCGATGTGGCGGACAGAATCGTGCTCGAACGGGCTGATCGCGAGCGATTTGACGCTCCTTAGAATCCAGTTGTTGCTCTCGGTCGCGCCGCTGGTGAAGACGATCTCGCTCGGGTCGTCCGCCTGGATAAGTTTTGCCACTTGTTCGCGCGCCTTGGTGACGGCCTCGCACGCCTCACGCCCCCAGGCGTGGATGGAACTTGCGTTGCCGAACCCGCCCTTGAGATGGGGGAGCATGGCTTCTACCACCCTCGAATCTACCGGGGTTGTCGCGGCGTTGTCAAAGTAACAGGCTGGATCCATGATTAATTAGCGAGCACACAATCCGACATATAAGACTTATTTGACCCCCACCTTTTGTAAGGCAGCATCGACCAGCCCAGGTATTTCGCTGGTGCGCTCGGCGACGGCGGCACCGGCGGAGAGGAGCGCGTCGACTTTGGACTGCGCCGTTCCCAAACCTCCCGAGATGATCGCTCCAGCGTGGCCCATTCTTTTGCCGGGGGGGGCGGTGCGGCCCGAGATGAACGAGACGACCGGCTTGGACATTTTGCGGATGAACTCGGCTCCTGCCTCTTCGTCGGTGCCGCC
>CAYYZP010000441.1:0-6293 GCA_964476165.1 uncultured Fimbriimonadaceae bacterium | reverse complement strand
CAAGGGGCTCACCTATGCCCGTACGACGCAAGACCCGAGAACGACCGACGCATGGAAGACGATCATGGCTGGAGCGCCGGTTCGGGAGACTAAGGCGAGCGAACTAATCTTCGCGTGGGGGGGGTCGCCGGGAGAAGGCGTGCCGGGAGACGCGTTTCTCACCCTCGCGGAGGGCACGTTTGAGATCAAAGAGGGCGACTACATCCTGGAAGTCACCAGCGACGACGGTGTACGAGTGTATTTGGACGACAAGATGGTGTTCGAGGACTGGACCTGGCACGCGCCGAAAACCGACGAAATCAAAGTTCACCTAAACGGCATGCACAATGTCAGGATCGAACACTTCGAGTTGGACGGCTACGCGACGCTGAAGGCAAGGATCAAGAGGAACTCATGAGAGCGGCCAGAATTACCCCACCCCCTGCCCCCTATCCGCGACACAGACATTCGCGGATAGGGGGTTCACTATGCAAATGAAAAGACTCGTCATCGCCATCGACGGCCCGGCCGGAGCAGGGAAATCCACAGTAGCGCGGCTCGTCGCCGAAAAACTCGGCCTCAGCATTCTGGACACGGGCGCGATGTACCGTTGCGTCGCCCTCGCCTGCATGAAGGTGGGGGCGATGACAGAGGAGCAGATCACGGCTGCTGCGGAAGCAGCCAACATCGAGTTCGTCCCAGGTCCCCCACAACAGGTTCTGCTAGACAAAGAGGACGTCACGCAAAAAATCAGGACGCTCGAGGTCGGGCAACTGGCCAGCGAAGTCAGTGTGTTTCCAGGTGTGAGAAAGCAAATGGTCGCCAGGCAGAGAAAACTGATCGAACAAGGCAACTGCGTGCTCGAAGGCCGCGACGTGACCACCGTCGTCGCCCCAAACGCAGACCTCAAAATCTTCCTCACAGCCAGCATCGAAGAAAGGGCGAGAAGAAGATGGCTTGAGACGAAAGACCGCCCGCTTCAAGATGTCGTCAAGGACGTGGTCGAGCGCGACTACCGCGATTACACCCGCCAAGACAGCCCCCTGACCCTGGCCGAGGACGCGACGATCATTGAGACCTTCGCCCTCACCGCCGCCCAAGTCGCCGATAAGATTGCGGGACTTGCACGTACCCTTTGAACGCAAAGAGCGTCCAAATACACGAACACTGGAGGATAAAAAAAACATGAGTCTATTGACCGCGCTCGCACTGGGCGCACTAGCCGGCCAGACACCTGGCCACACCGAACTCACCATCTACAACCAAGGATTCGCGCTCGTCAAGGACGTGCGCGCGCTCGAACTTAAAATGGGGGTCCAACACGTAAGGATCGAAGACGTCGCGCAGATGATCGAGGCGAACAGTGTCGGCATCCGCAGCGTTTCAAAGCCAGGATCGTTTTCGGTTCTCGAGCAGAACTACCAGTACGACCTGATCAGCCCGATGGCGATTTTGAACAAAGCCGTCGGAAAGAAGATCACATTTAATCGAACGATGCCCGATGGGCGCACCGAACTTCTTGTGGGCACTTTGTTGAGTTCCCCCACCGCAGTGGTGAGCGACCAGAACGGCGGCAACAGCATGACCTGGAACGGCATGGTGATCCAGACCGACGACGGTCGCATCGTGCTGAACCCGAGCGGACAGATCGAGGTCTCTTCGATCCCCGAAGGGCTGATTTCCAAACCGTCGCTTTTATGGATGCTCGATTCCGACCGCGAGGGCGCGAACAACGTCGAACTGAGTTATCTCACGCAAGGGATCTCGTGGAAGTCCGACTACGTGCTTTCTTTGGACCAAGACGGAAAAATGGGCGCGCTCAAAGGCTGGGTGACGCTCACCAACAACTCGGGCGCGACGTTCAAGGACGCGAAACTGAAACTTCTTGCAGGTGAAGTGTTTCGAAGTCAAGGTGGTGGGATGGGAGGCGGACGCGGTCGCAATGAAATGGCGATGAAGGCCGCCGCAGACGAGTCTTTCTCCGAAGAGCAGTTCTCCGAATACCACCTTTATACGCTGCAACGCCCCGCGACCGTGGCCAACCGCGAAATGAAACAGGTCTCGTTGCTCGAAGCGAACGGAATCCCGATCACCAAAAAACTCGTGATCGACCCGATGCGGATGTACGGCTACTGGATTCCGCAGGAAGGCCAGATCGGCGCGGGCGACATGAAGCCGATCGTGTACATCGAGTTCAAGAACGACGAGGCGAGCCATCTCGGAATGCCCCTGCCGATGGGCACGGTCAAAGTGTTCCAACGCGACAGCACCAACTCATTGCAGATGCTCGGCGAAGCCAGCATTAACCACACGCCGAAGAACGAAAAACTTTCGCTCGCCATCGGTCGTGCGTTCGACATCGTCGCCGATCGCAAGCGAACGGAGTTCCGATGGCTGAACCAAAGTCGAAACAGCACTTCTGAGACATTTGAGATCGAAGTGCGCAACCGAAAGGACACCGCAGAGACCGTCCACCTTTATGAAAGGTTCGGCGGCCAGTGGAAGATCGTCCGCAACTCCGATCCGTTCGTCAAACTGGAGTCGCACACGGTTGACTTCGTGCTGAACCTCAAGGCGAACGAGGTCAAGAAGGTGACCTACACCGTCGAGTCGCACTGGTAGCAGTCCTCCCCCTCCTCTCTTGCCCGAATGTCCGCGCCGGGGAGGAGAGGAGGGCCGGGGTGGAGAGATGCTCCTACTTCAAACTTTCGCTCTGTAGCTCCGGACCTCCCCCGCGAACGGTTCCTTCGACGGGGCTCAGGATGACGTTCGCGAAGGGGGCTCGTTAGTCCTCTTTCTTCTCGTCGCGCCAATTTTGCAGGGCTTGGACGAGGGACTCGACGTTTGCGCCTTCGCTCCAACTGGAGCCGCTTTGTTTCCGACCGCCTTTCAGCCGTTGCCGCGCTTTCATCGTCGCCGAAGGCTCGATTTTTGTTGGCCGGTCGAGCCATTCTTGGATCGCACTCAGTTCCTGGTCCTCGACGAACACGCCGTTGCAGTTCGGGCAGGTGTCGATCATGACGGGGCTCGAGTAAAGATAGTTAGAGGTCTGCAGCAGGAGGTTGCAGCGGGGGCACCGCTTGGCCATGTCGGGGATATCGAGCACTTCGTGGGAAGGCTGGAACGAGCGGTCGAGCGTCGTCAGGTTCTGATGTCCCTCTTTGGCCAGGGCGGTCAGTTCGCCCTCGTCGAACCAGATTCCGGCGCAGTTCGGGCACACGTCGACGAACGTCCCCAGGAACTGGACCCCGGACATCTCGATGCGGCAGGCTGGGCACAGGGCGACCATATCACTCTATTGTAATGCCTAAGCGGCGCTCTGGGTCAGCCGTTCGAGCGAAATTTTCATTTTTTGATTCATATCGAACGCATCGCTGGTCGTTGAAACGGTGGCTTCCCCGACGCTGAAAACGACGAGGCCAGTTTTTTCCTCGACCGTATGGGTCGTAAATCCGGACATGGTCATCGTCATCTCCGATCCCCCCCCTCCCAAGTCCATCGACGTCGATATCGACCCTACCAATGTTGCGGTAAAGACTAAGAGTGCGACCCCCTTCTCGTTCTTCCTTTCGATGACCTCGAAGTCCACAGCGATTTCGCCGGCCGAATTGGACATCATCGGCGATTCCTCGAACAATTTAGACGCATCGACTTTGTGGACCCACTTTGATCCGACTCCTATCGCTTCTTTGGGATAGATGAATCCCATGAAGCCCATGCTCTTGGCTCCGCCCATGGAATTTCCGAGCATCATGCTGGCACCGGGCGATTCCTTGCCGTCGACGGTGAGGGTGCCAATCTCGCCGCGCCCGTTCACGGTCATGTCCATTGCCAATTCAGACATGTCGTTTCTGGCGTCGTCCGTGCCTTCAGTATAAGAGGACTCGAACTTGAAGTCCTGCATCGTCATTTTTAGGGTCGTCCAGTCTTCGGACTTTTCCGCAACAGCGAACACTTGGACCAAGGAGACTGTTTGGTCCATGCTCTGATCCATCATTTCCATAGACATTTCATTCTTGCCCTGGTACCGGAGTTCGCCGGTTTCGGGAAAAACGAGCCGCATGACGCATTTTTCCTGCGAGCCCGTCTGAGTACGGGCTCCAGAGTCAGTGGAGCCGATCAAAGACAACAGGAGCAAAAGAGCCATATTCTCCACATTATGCAGTAGCCCCTTGACATTTGTTTACTCTAGGGGTTTAATACAGGTGGACGAATTTCTCCTTAGGGGGGAGAAGCATGTTCAATGAAAGAAGAATAGACCTATTTGGCCGCGTCGCTGTGCGCGCAAAAAACAACAGTAGTTCTCATTTCAAGACGGCCCAAAGTCGAGCGCTTCTCGCGTTTCTTGCTTTGAGCCCGCGAATCAACCATCCTCGGTCAAAATTGGCGGAGGCAATTTGGCCCGGCGAGGGCCACTCTGCTACTGGAAACCGACTGAGCGTCGCGCTGTATAACACCAAGAGACTTCTCGACTCCGTCGATCCAGGCTTTGCAGAGTGCCTCGAGTGTGCCCGTGACACGGTCCTGCTCGACGACAGCATGATCCTGATCGATCACTCCGAGTTTCGATCAAGCGTCCAGTCGGCACGAACGAGTGCAGACGTTCAAAAACGCCGAAAACTGCTGAACGTCGCCGTTGGTCTTTATACGGCGCCGCTCGCGCATCAGATCGTTGCGCCGTGGCTCATTGTCAAACAGATCGAAGCGGAACACATGTGTCAGGAATCTGTCGTGTGGCTCGCTAAGGATCTGGAATCGAACGGGAAGAGTGATCAAGCGATGAATCTCATTTCGACGGCCGCCGCCTTGGCAAATTCCGCTGGGTCGGCGGCATCACTCATGACGAGTTGGAACATCGAGCACGGCGGAATGGATCGTGCGCGCCAGTACGCGACGGGAGTCAGGGTATCGATGGCTGCGTTCAACATCAAGGCTTCGCCTGAATTGGACCAACTGATCCGTACAATCGACCGACCTGTCGCGGCGTCGACGCACGCGGTGGTCGAGATCGAAGAATCCGTTCTCACGATCCTTATTGCCCGGGGCGTCGATGGACAGACGTTGGCTGAAATGTGTTTTCCATTAGGGGCCAAAGCAACTCGGGACGGCAACGGGTTCGTGTTCTTGAGCCCATTGAAAGCGCTTGATGCCGCGAACTCGCTTGCGGACTATGCCGGGAAGCGCGCGATCATTGTTCACACGGATCTGATGGCGGAAGACGCGCCTGTCTCGAGCGCGGCCCTGCTTGCGCTGGCGCAAGCGCCCACGCGCAGCGTGTCGTGTACTTCTGTCTGCGCATCGTTGTTACAGCAGCGGGGAATCAAGTTGACGAAGGCGAGACAAGGTTCGCTTTGGAGGCTCGTGAAGATGTGATTGAACTTGGTGTTGGGAGGGCGGCGATGAATCGCCGCACTCCCAGTTGAGCGAACAAACAGCCCATTGATGGCACCAGGATCGAACGCAAAAGAACATCTAGCGATATCTTAGTGCGACTTTCTCGGCCAGAGCGGCCTCTTTCGCGTCGTCGGAATAGAGCGACATCGAAAAATCGCCGATTTTGCCTTTGAGCGCTGCCTCTCCGCCCTTTGTGCGCTCCAAATAGGAGAGCGCCTCCACCCGAACATCGTCGTTGATCGAATTTAGGAGCGTGTTGAAAAGTCGAGGCGCGTGTCGAGTTTGATATTCGTCAGTAGGAACGATCACCAGGTTCCTGAGTTCGTCCGGCGAGCCGTCGAGCCACGCCTTTACTGCTTTCCCATTGCTTTCGCACATTAGAAGCGAGAACCACGCGAACGACTTGCCGTCCGAGTACGCGCCAGCCAACAACGAAGGCGAAAAAATCTCCGCGTTTTTTACGTCGCTGGTCCGCAGGCCACCGAGACGGAACACGTCATAGAGCCCATTGAGGTACTGCGCTTCGGTTACGGGGGGGGCGATGCGCTTGTTCGCGTCGTCGAGCCCGATCTTGTCCGTGTAGATCCAAGTCCTCACTTGGTCCCATGGCCCCCGCCTCCGGCTCGCGTTCGTCAATTCAGAAAGACCTTCGAGCACAGGATCGCTGCTCATATATGGAAAATAGCGCACGCCTTGCTCAGGCTCCTTGAGTTCCATGGTGAGGCAGTGCGTTCTTCCGTCGGCGACCACGGGCGCGCCCCCACCCAAACTGGCGAACATGGGGAATACCACTCGCATCGGTGTTGTGCCGACCATCGACTGATAACCCGTTCGATCAGGAATCCACACGGTTCCCGGCGGCATGTGGAGTTCCGACCCGCAACTTGGATTTTCTAACTGAAGTAGATCGCCTGGCACGC
>CAYYZP010000440.1:0-6533 GCA_964476165.1 uncultured Fimbriimonadaceae bacterium | reverse complement strand
TGGCCCGGCCAGTGCGTCGAAAGACAGGCCGCGCCGAGGAAGACGCCTGGCCGCTCGCACATCGCATAAAGCGAGACCAGGCCGCCCATGCTCGAGCCCGCAATGTAGCAAGCGGCGGGCTCTGTGCGGAACTTTTTGTCGATGAACGGCTTAAGTTCGTCGGCGAGAAACGCAACGTACTTGTCGCTGAGCACCTCGCCCCTCAGCGAGTCTTGCAGCAAGCGCGATTTTGTGTCGTCTGTAAGATTGCCGAACGGTTTCGCTGGCAAGTATTCTGTGTCTCTGTATTCGGTCCTATTCCATACCCCCACCACGATCGTGTCGCGGATACGGTGCTGTTTGTGGAGCGCGGCGAGGGTCTCGTCCACGCGCCATTCAATGCCTCCGGTAGAAAGGTTCTTGTCGAACAAGTTCTGTCCGTCGTGCATGTAGAGGACCGCGAACTTTTTCTTGCCGTCGTAGTGCTTCGGGAGCCAGACGTCGACATTGCGGTTTGGAAGCGTGGTCGGTTGAAAGTCCTTGAGTCGAACTATTTGGCCAGAAGAGGGCTTGGGCATCGCTTCGACCTGCAAGGTTGTCATGGCAGCGACCAGGATCGAAAGCACCACAGTATTCTGACGCATCGTTGTCGGTAGACTGTTGCTCGCTGATGCTGACTGATGAACCAATTGGGTATTCCGGGACTAGTATTGAATGTCGATTATTGAACTGAGCACTGCGATCAATGCGCCCGTTGAGCGCGTGTTCGACCTTGCGCGGAGCATCGACCTGCACACCGCCTCGACATCGAAGACGGGCGAGCGCGCGGTGGGGGGAGTCACTAGTGGACTGATCGGAATGGGCGACGAGGTGACGTGGGAGGCGCGTCACTTCGGAGTGAAACAGAGGCTGACTGTGCGCGTGACGGTGTTTGATCCCCCCCCCGCGTTGCGGACGTTATGGTGCGCGGCGCGTTCAAGCGTATGAAGCACCACCATTACTTTGAAGCGTCAGGTGGGGGCACGGCCATGCGCGACGTGTTCTCGTTCGAGTCCCCGCTCGGCTTTCTTGGCCACTTAGTCGACACGACATTTCTAACCCGCTACATGCGCTCGTTCATCATCGAGCGCAACAAAGTGCTCAAGTTGGTCGCGGAAAGCGATGAGTGGGAGAAGTATCTTTCTGACGAAATGCCTCAGGACGCGAGTTCGTGAACTGGCCAATCCCCGCAAAGACACGTCCTGAGGCATAAGAAGTCCTAAAGTCGGTCGCAGAGTCAGAGGAGTGGAAGCGATTTCTTTCACTCGTTCAGTAACTCAGGCTACTTGATGCCGAGATCGACCGTCGCATGTTTCAGGTCAGCGTCCCATATCCACATTCTGTTAGGAGGGCCCACTTTCCAGAAGTCGTACTTACCTACCAGTTTCTTGTTCTTCAAGTCGTAGCAGTGACGTTGGAACGCATCAGCAATTAGTTTCTTTGCTTTCCCTTCACCAGCAAGTTTGATGCACATGCGGTACTCGTACGCGAGGAGAAGATTGGCGCCGAATTTCCACTGGCCTATCTTCTTTGTCCATGCAATTTCAGCCGCTTTAATGGCACGGTCAAAGTCTGCTTTACGCGGGAACGAAGGATAGATCGGAAAAAACGAGCCCCAGCCGCCTTCGATCATGTTCAAATTAAACGTCGCGCGCTTAGGTGAGCCCTCTTGAGGGAGCGGCTTTTTATGCCATGGTGCGAGGTAGGCGAGCATCCGACCGTAGGTGTCCACGAGTTCGCCCGTCAATATGATCGCAAGTTTCAGCTCCTTGCCACTCGCGAGCCCAAGGCGCTTTTTTACGGAGATCGGTGAACGCAGCGGTGGCTGCATTGGCCGCATCGATATGGCGATTGGCCGCGTCCTTCGTTAGTTTTCCGTGCAAGTAATTTCTGAGACCCGATGGAAGGTCGTCAAAGAATCCACTTTCAATTCGTTGCCGACACTTATCGAGTTTGGCCTGAGCTGTAGGAGGGAGACCAGCGTATCCTGCCTTCTCGGGCGTATCGACGGAGACCATGCGGACGGGTTGATTGATCGAAATCGTATCGCCATCTGAGATCTTGATTAATGTTCGCTCTACGGGCCTTTTAGATCGTCCCGCATAGCTGAAGTTGATTGTTACACTCATTGATGTAGTTTCCTGTTTGCTGGATGCTTTTACGATTCACTGCAGATCGGAGGCACATAAATCGCTCTTAGCCAGAAACCGCCTGGTTCATGTTGCGCAGTCGTTCAGCAAGGATCTGCATCACCTGCACAGCAAAGTGCGGGTGTTGTTGCACCAATGACTCGAACCGCTTCTGGTCGATCTCGACGAACCGGCACTCCGTCAGCGCCTTGACCGACGCACTGCGCGGGAGCCTTTCAGCAAGAGCCATTTCCCCCACCAGCGTGCCTGGCTCGGCGCGTTCGACGACTTGTTTGTTGGTGACGACTTCGAACCCTGAAGCATAGCGCTTGTTCACAATGATCTCGGCTTCGCCCTCCACCAAGACATAGGCGAACTCGCTCGCGTCGCCGTCTTGGAACAAGAACTCGCCCGCCGCAACGGTCTTCGTAGCGTCTTCCGGTCGGAAAAGTTCGATCTTGTGGGTCAGCGCGGCTTTCATGGTCTTGCACCGATTATGGTGCCATTCCTAGAACAATAGCAATCTCAGCCGCCGAGCGTCCTCAGATACTCCTCAATGACCTCCATCGCGGGGTCGCGGTTGGCCCTGAAGAGTTCAAATGTCGGCAGCGCTGGGAGGTCCGGGGCGATCCAACAGCGGTCGTCCAGTGGCCAAGAGCGCTGCCAATAAAGGTCGGAGATCGAGACGGTGATTTTGCTATAAGGGAGCGTGAGCATCACGGTCTCGCCGACGAAGTTCGGCGAAGATCCAGTCGGTTCGCCTACGAAGATCGGATCGAGAGCGCGGTCGAGGTCCGTCGTGAAGTTCTGTGCCGCTGAAAAAGTGTTGCGACCCGTAATGACGAACAGTCCGTCCTTACTTTGCACCTTCTTGCAACCGATGATGCCGTTGACGAGCGGGCGGTTGAGGAAACTGTTGCCCCCCCCGTTCCATCGCACGTCGACGACCAGCCTCTGGACATCATTGTTGTCGATGAAGTTGAACATACGGTCGGAAAACTGCTCGAGGTTTTCTTGCCCCTGGTTCCGCACCGAGTTGTACTGAAAGTAAACAGTCTTCAACGCGGGCAGATATTCGAACCAGTACGCCTTCTGTCGATCTTTGAGATAGAGCGGCTGGTTGGCGGCGATCATGTCGCGCGAGGTGCTCCACTCAGGGTTCGGCCCGCCAGGAATCGGCTTGATGAGTTTTGTCGTCATCGCGCCGTCTGAGCCGCGAAACGTCATCGGCACGTCCTCGCCCTCCTTCACCAGCCCAAGTCCGTAGAGCACTTGGGAGATGGCCATATAAAAGGGGGCTTTGACGCGCAGCCCCTGTTCGTTGTCGCGCGAGACAAGCGGTGCGATCAATTCGATCACTTCCTTGATTGGCTTTCCTGCGACTTCGACGACCTCCATCCCGGTCACTTGTTGCGCTCCAGGGCCCGCTGCCGTGACGAAGATCCCATCCTCGAACCAGAACATCTGGATCGGAAGCATGAGAATCGGGCGGGTCTCGTTATGCCGACCATCGGTCACCGAAGAGTGCCCGTCGCCGAGATGCGCCATGTACCGCGTGATCTCGACGGTGATCTGGCTGTCGGTCAGGTGGGGGACGTCGCTCGTCAGTTTTTCAACGAAGGAGTCCATCTCAATTTTGGGAAACTTTGCGTAGGCGTCGTAATGGATACGCCTCACTTCTCGATCCACAAGCGCGATGTCGTACCTCCACGCTTCGTCGCGCGACATTTTTGTTGTGTCTTTGGTCGCGGCGACGCTTTCCCATCGAGGATCGGTATGAAGAGCGACGAGGTCGGAGTCCGTGCGCAAGTGAGCGAGGTCGCGAAATCCGAGATCCATCGACTTTTGCAATGCTGTGAACGCCGCCTCTTTCTCTCCCTTGAGCGAGAGCGCACAGGCGATGTCGTAATGGCACCCGGCGCGAAACTTGTTGGCAAAGCCTCCGAGTTCCAGCGCCTTGTTGTACGCTTCTAACGCCTCGTCAAATTTCTTGTTCGTTAGCCTGCTCTGCGCGAGTTGGTGCCAAAGAACGCCGCTCTGTCCGTTTATTTGCACCATGCTCTCAAGGGCGGTGAGTTTGTCCTTGGGGCTCAACTTCGGTCCGAGGTCTTGCAGTTGTCTTTGCAGTTGCAGATAGTGGATAGAACTCGCAGAGTCTGCGCTTGCGAGTGAGGCGACCAGGACGGTGGCGCTGAGTAGGAGGTTGCGAACGCGCATGATCGTTGAATACGTGACGCGAGTCGGATTGAGTTGCACGATTCGTTCAAGGGTCGAGGGATACGGCACCCAAGCGTGGCAAGTGGAAGCACAAGAACTGTCTTTGTTGGCCCTACTTTAGTTTCGCAAGCGCCTGTTGGGCGAGGCCGGGGAGGCTGGCGGGGCCGCGCTTGGCGAGCGGCTCGAGGACCGGGACCGCTTTCTTGTTCCCCAAGTCTCCCAGCGCGGTGACTGCGGCACAGCGGGCGGCGTAGGAGTTCTCTCGCGCTACTTTGATCAAAGCGGTGAAGACAGTCTCTTGTTCTGGAAGTTCCTTGACCACGCCGAGCACTTGAACGGCCACAATCCTCAGCGCTTCGCTGTCAGGCGCGACCAAAATTGCGAGCGCGCGTTGCCGCGCCTGGTTGGGATCATGTTTCCCCCACCAGACGAGCGCCATGCAACGAAAGCCGTCGTCGAAAGCCTTCAATTGCCACGCCTTTGTGGCGAGCACCGGGTCTTTGCTCCAACCCAGTAGTCCGCGCATCGCGTTTTCGCGCACGGCCTCGCTCGGGTCTTTGTCGGCGATCTCCTGCAATCGAGTGACCATATCCGGCTTTAATGGTAGCGCGGAAATGGCGAGCACCGCAGAGTTTACGACGCGCTTGTCGGGGTGCCGCGAAAGTTCGGCGAGATACCATCCGCCTTCTGCGCCGATCTTTCCGGCGATCAACTGCAACAGCCCAAAGAACACTTCGCCGTGGCCGATGGCAATGCGCTGCTTGACTGAGATCGAATCAAAAAGGTACGTGACGATGCGCGCGCGCTGGGCTGCGTTGGGCGCGTTGCGATAGAGCGCTATCACCTCCTGGTCAGAAAACTTGGTCTCATAGCGCAGTTCCATCGGAATCCACGACTCGGGATCGACCAGATACGGCTTGCCCGCAAGCGAGCCCAGATCGAGTTGTGATTCCCCCCCCTCAACTTGGAGCATTTGCTTGTTCCAGGCGTTCCCGTCCAGCACCCACACGGGCAGATCGAACTTGAAATGGGGCTGTAGTTGCTTGACGACCAGGCTTCCCCCCACCTGCGAGACGGACAGCGAAGGCGTGGACGAAGAGTAGAACCATTGCTTCTTGAACTCAGTGAAGTCACGGCCCGAGACCTCGTTCATCACTCCGAAAAAGTCGTCGGTGGTCACCGGTTGGAACTCGAAACGCTTGAGAAACGTCTGGATCGCCTTCCAAAAAGTCTCTTCGCCCATTTCGTGCATCAGGAGCATAATGCGCGCGTTGCCGCCGGAATAAACGGAGCCGACGTTTACGGTGGGGGACGATCCGACCACCCCTGGCACGTCCTTACGGTTGCGAGAACCGATGGTGTCGATCGCGCCCTCGTGGTTCTTATAACGATCGAGATCATAGTTTTCTTGTCCGAGGGTGTCGCGCGTGTAAAAGAGCGGGAGCGTGGTCGCAAAGCCCTCGTTGATCCAGGCGTGCTCCCACGTGCGGCAAGTGACGAGGTCGCCGAACCATTGGTGCGCGAGTTCGTGCGTGACCAAGAAAGTGGAATCGTTGACGGGCTCCGTATCTGGGCGGTGGAGCGTGCGAATCGTTTGCGTGACGGCGGTCGTGTTCTCCATTCCGCCGTAAAGGAAGTCCCCCACCACCTCTTGCGCGAACTTCGCGTACGGATAGTCGTAGCCGGTAAGGTTTGAAAAGTACTCGATCATCTTCGGCGTGGCACCGAACGACGCTTCGCCTTCCTTTTCCAGCCCAGGCGGGACGAAATAACTGACTGGCGTGTTGCGCCACTTGCTTTTTCCTTCGTAATATTCGCCTGCCACCAAAGAAATGAGATACGTCGAGTGGGGCTGGTCCATTTTCCAGTGAAAGATCTTTGTGACGCCCT
Source organism: uncultured Fimbriimonadaceae bacterium (assembly GCA_964476165.1). Classification (GTDB taxonomy): domain Bacteria; phylum Armatimonadota; class Fimbriimonadia; order Fimbriimonadales; family Fimbriimonadaceae; genus JADFMN01. The sequence goes on along the minus strand of CAYYZP010000440.1, from coordinate 279 downwards.
TCGTAACGGTCTCGGTGAGCGCCCCGTTCGATATCGCGGTCCATTTAAGCGGCACCGTGACGTAGCACTCCGACGTAGCCTTGTCGTCGGGGTAATCGTAGGTCGGCAGCCAGTAGTGGTTGTCCTCGCCTTGGCCCTGCGTGTAGACCATTCCGGTCTTGCTAGGGAACGCGCGCGCGGTTGGAACGAAATAGAAACCGACCATCGGCGTCGCTGTGTAAATTGTCCTCACCCTGATTGTAGCGCCCGCTTGGGTGGGGGTAGGGAGCGTGACAGTGA
>CAYYZP010000439.1:0-7390 GCA_964476165.1 uncultured Fimbriimonadaceae bacterium | reverse complement strand
CTCTGCACCGTCTGGTGCTGGCTCATCGATTTGGGCAGGTTTCTGCGCCGGATCGGCGCATCGAGCGGCTCGGTGGAATCGGTCGCCAGTTCGCCTCTCTTGATCAGGTACTTGACGAATGCCTTGAGCGAGGCGAGTTTCCGCGCCCTGGTCGTCGACGTCTGTGCGTATTTCCTGAGGTAGGTCCTCAGTGTCGCGGCATCGAGCCTGAATTCTCCATCCGTCGATTTTGAAAGTTGCTTAAGGTCAGAACCATAACTCTTAACTGTGTGCGGCGATTTTTGCGCCTGTAAGACTGAAAGGAATTCCGCGATGAGCGAATCGAGTCGTCGGTTTTCGTCGTTCACGCGCTACTCCACGGTCTTTTTGAAAACGAGCGTCGCGTTGTGCCCTCCAAACCCGAACGAGTTCGAAACGGAGAACTCGACCTCGGCGCGCCTTGCCTTGTTCGGGACGTAATCGAGGTCACAATTGGGATCAGGGTTTTCATAATTGATCGTGGGCGGCAGAACTCCCTCTTGCATCGCTTTGACACAAATGATCGCCTCGACCGCCCCAGCCGCGCCGAGCATGTGGCCGAGCATGGACTTCGTACTACTCATCGGCACCGACCGTGCGGCCTCGCCAAGAAGTCTTTTGACTGCTGCGGTCTCGAGTTTGTCGTTCAGTTCCGTCGATGTCCCGTGCGCGTTGATGTAGCAGATGTCGGTCGGTTTGAGCGCCGCCTTCCTCATGGCCAGCGCCATCGAGCGATGAGCGCCTGACCCCTCAGGATCCGGAGCGGTGATGTGGTAGGCGTCTCCGCTCTGTCCATAACCGACGATCTCGCCCAAGATCTTTGCGCCGCGCGCCTTTGCGAAACGGTGATCCTCGAGCATTAGGACTCCGGCGCCTTCGGCAATGACGAACCCATCCCGAGTGGCGTCGAACGGGCGCGAGGCGCGGGTCGGTTCGTCGTTCCTCGTCGTCATGGCCCGGGCCGCACAGAACCCGGACATCCCGATCGGGTTGATCGGTGCCTCTGCCCCCCCCGCGAGCATCGCCACGGCGTCGCCTCGCTTGATGATCTCAGCGGCTTCGCCGATCGAGTTCGTCCCAGTCGCGCAGGCTGTGACCACGCACGAGTTCGGCCCCTTGAAGCCGTGGATGATCGAGACGTACCCCGAAGCCATGTCTGGGATCATGTAGGGCACTAAGAACGGTGAGGCCCTTCCAGGTCCGCCTTCCCGAATTCTCCCGGTCTGCTCCCAACAGGTGCCGAGCCCTCCGATTCCTGATCCGATGATAACGCCAGTCTCAAGCAACGTGTCCTGATCGGTCGGAAACTTCGCGTGCTCGACCGCCATTCGAGAGGCCGCCACAGCAAACGCGATGTAACGGTCAACCCGACGGGCTTCTTTCTTGTCCAGGAAATCGCCTGGGTCAAAGTCTCTGACTTCACCAGCGACACGGGTTGTGTACTCGGTGACATCCATCGAAGCGATTGTTGCGACCCCGGACTCACCGGCAACTAGCCGGGGCCAGAACACGTCAACGCCGATCCCTAGAGGGGTGACCGCGCCATACCCGGTGACAACGACGCGACCCGAAGGGGTCTGTGGTAGTGCCATGTTTGGCTGTCAGACTTTCTTTTCGATGTAGGCGACCGCGTCGCCGACCGTCTTGAGGCCCGAAGCGTCGTCGTCTGGAACATCGACGCCGAACTCCTCTTCGAAGGCCATCACGAGTTCGACCAGGTCGAGGGAGTCTGCGCCGAGGTCGTCGACAAAACTCGCCTTGTCGGTCACCTCGCCTTCCGAGACTCCGAGTTCCTCACACGTCACTTTTTTTACACGTTCTAAAATGCTCGCCGACATATTTTCACCAGTCTTGTTGAGCGGCCCCTGATTTCGCGGTCGCCGCAGTTGGATCCGAGAATACACCAAACAGCGCAGTAATTAGAGAGTCATTCCCCCATCGACCGTTAAAGTCTGTCCGGTAACGTACGCCGCCGCCTCGGAGCAAAGGAACGAAACCACTCCTGCTACATCGCTGGAGCTACCGAGCCTGCCGAGCGGAGTGGCCTTGATGACCTGGTCGCGCATCTCCTGCGAAAGGCCCGCGGTCATGTCCGTTTCGATGAATCCAGGCGCGACGGCGTTGCAGGTGATGTTGCGCGACCCGAGTTCCCTTGCCACCGACATCGTGAGTCCGACGAGGCCAGCCTTGCTTGCCGCGTAGTTCGCCTGGCCCGCCCCGCCGTGTAGACCGACGACGCTTGTGATGTTCACGATGCGGCCCCACTTCTCTTTCATCATCCCGCGGTGCGCGTGCTTGATATAGGCGAACGCGCCCTTGAGATTCACGTCGACGACCATGTCCCAGTCCTCTTCGGACATTCGCATTAAGAGGGTGTCCCTGGTGAGCCCAGCGTTGTTGACCAAGATCGTTGGGGCCCCTAACTTTTCTGTGATTTCTTGGACAGATCGTTCGATAGCCGAATAATCTGCGGCGTCGCATCCGAACGCCGTTGCCTTGCCTCCTCCCGCCGTAATTTCTTCTGTAATGGATGAAGCGTTTTCGACCTTCGAAGCGACACAAGCCACGGTCGCGCCATCCGCCGCCAGACGTCTCGCGACCTCTGCGCCGATGCCTCGGCTCGCTCCAGTCACGATCGCAATGCGCGTCATACGGTGGCCCCCTCCAGGGCTCGCATTGTCTCATCGAGCGAGGCCTGGTCGCGGACATTGAGAAGCCTTGATTGGGGGGCGATCCTCTTGATGAGGCCCGTGAGAACCGCCCCGTGACCGCTCTCGATAAAGGTGGTCGCCCCGTCGCTCGCCATGTTCTGAATCGTCTCAGTCCAGCGGACTGGACTAGATAATTGCAACTGCAACAACGTACACCAGTCGCTTCCTGGCTTGGCTGTCACGTTGCTGTAGACAGGGAATTTTCCGGGCGAAAACGACGCCTTCTTGAGGACAGTGGCCATGTGTTCAGCAGCGCCCTTCATCAAGGGACTGTGGAACGCGCCGCTCACGTTGAGGGGCACGACCCGTTTTGCCCCTGCTTCTGCAAGGCGATTTGAGCACTCCGCTACGCCCTCTTTGTCGCCACTGATGACGACCTGGCCTGGACTGTTGTCGTTGGCGATCACACAAACTCCTTGGCATTCGGAACAGACCTCCTCGATCCTTGATCTTTCGAGCCCAAGGATCGCGGCCATGGTCCCCGGAACGTCTTTGCCTGCCTGGGCCATCAGGCGTCCGCGCTCCTGGACGAGGTGAGCGCCCTCGTGTACGGTCAGTACTCCAGCAGCGGTCAGCGCGGCGTATTCGCCGACGCTATGGCCGGCAGCCGCCTTGACCAACGAATCGTCAATCTGATTCATGAGGGCCTGGTAGGCAGCGAGGCTGGCGGTAAAGAGGGCGAGTTGTGCATTTTCGGTGCTTCGGAGAGTCGTTTCGTCTGACGTGAAGCAAAGGAGCGCCAAGTCTAGCCCGGTCGCTGTTGAGACCTCATCAAAGACAGCCTTCGCGATCGGATCGGACTCGTAGAGGGACTGTCCCATCCCTGGAGCCTGCGACCCTTGGCCTGGGAACACGACGGCGATCATCGGTCGGATGCTACCCCTGGTCTGGCTAGAAGCAGGGGGAGGGGTAGCATCGAATCCGTGGGCCAGACAGTCGAAACTTTTCCAAACCCTGCACCTGGGCGCGACTACACGATCGCCCACACGTGCCCGGAGTTTACGAGCGTCTGCCCCAAGACCGGCCAACCCGACTTCGGCACGATTGAACTCGAATACGTTCCCGACCGCCTTTGCCTCGAACTCAAGTCGCTCAAACTCTACTTTGTCGGGTTCAGGAACGAGGGCATTTTCTACGAGGCGGTCGTCAACCGGATCCTCGACGACCTGGTCGCGGTCTGCAAGCCCAGATGGATGCGGGTCACCGGCAGGTTCAACATAAGGGGCGGTATTTCCAGCGACGTCACCGCCGAGCACGACTCAATGAAGTGACTTCTTGACCAGATAGATCGGCGTCGTCAGTTTTCGCTCCAGGCCACCAACTTTGTACGTGAGTTCGATGAAAATGGCCTTGTTCAGAGTTCGGAACCGTCGGCCGAACGCGGTGAGCGACCAAACGTCGCCTTGGCTGACGGTCGTCGAGCCTGCCTGCGTGGACCAATCAGACTCCTCAAAGTGCAGGTCCGTCGAGGTCGCCGTCCAGACGGCGTAGGACGACGGGCTCGGCTTCGCTTTGACAGAAAAAGTCCATGTTCCAATATCAAGCGCTTTAGTCCCCACTTTGAACTCGATCTTTGGCAGTTCCTTCTCTCGTGAAAGGGAGCTCGCAAACCATCCAAGCGTCGGCACCCAAAGGCTGGTGTCCTTGAGGCCGTGGTCCGCGCCGGGCACCTGTACGACCCACGTCGGCATCGTCAGGGCCTCCCAATAGACGACCAGCGAATCGACAGTCCAATAGGGATCGTTCGTGCCGTTGATGATGAGGACGGGCTGCGTAATCCTATGAGTGAATTTAATTGGATCAACCATTTGGATGAGTTCTGTGCCCTTCGGGGTCGCGAGGGCTTGCTCGAGGCCGCGGTCCGTATAATCGCGAATCATCGGCGAATACCCGCCCCAATACTCCTTCTGCCGATCAAGTTGGGCGATAAAGTCCAAATTGTCGAAGACCCGTGGCGCGATCCCGATCACCCTCTCATCCTCAGTCGCAGCCACGAGCCAAGTGGTCCAGCCGCGTTTGCTCGCCCCAGTCACGATGAAACGGCTCATCAACCCTTTGGTTGACTCCTGGATCGCATCCATCGCCGACTTTACGCTCTTGACCATGGGAAGAAGGAGCGGCCAGTCGTCACCCTTCCCTGTCAGATACTGCTCGACGCTGTAAGCGATGAGCGCGTCTTCCTCCCGGCCCCACAAAGGCTGGTTCGGGATTTGGAACAGCACGTACACGGGAAGTCCACTCGACTCCGCCAACAATTGTGCCAGCGCGTAATCGCGCTCGTTGGGCTCCCATCCGGTCACCTCGATGATCGCCGCGCCACTGTTAGACTTGACGGGTGGATCGATGCGCACGAGATCGTGCTGCCACACTATGCCCTGCCAAGTCTGACTCTTGAGCCGGATCGAATCGTGCCCATCTCGCACGGTGCGCTCCCAGGCAAAAGTGCTGTCGGGCTTATTGACGTATTGCAAAAGGCCGGACTCGGACTGAAAACGACCCGAGGAAACGGCGAGAAAAGCAAGGACAATTGACACGGCCGTCATTATCCCGCAAAAATACTTGTCCACTTTGGGGGGAAAAGTTGACAATGGCAGAATTTTTGGTTACAATGTAGATTCGCTGTCAGGCGTCTATGCGCCTGGCGCATTTGGTGGTTGAAATGCTTAGGATCACGTTGGTCAGGTCTGTCTGTTTCTTCGCCCTAGTAGCCGTTGCGGGCTCCGCCTTTGCTGGGCTTCTCGACGGCACGGTCTTGATCAGCCGCGCGGCGAACAACAAGACCATCACCGTGACTTACGACGGCATCCGCGCCAAAATGGTCGAACTCAGGATCAACGGCGAGAGCATCGCAACGCGTTCCGTGAGTGATGAAAAGGCCGCAGGCGAGACCAAGTTCGCCCTGAACCCCGCCACGCTCAAAGACGGAGAAAACTCGATCGAAGTCAGGGTCTACGACTCAGCCGGCAAGCTGGTCGGCAACGAAAAGTCTTCGGTGACCATCGACCGTTCGGCAGAGGGCCCCGTGTTCCTCAAAGGGCCAAAGGCTGGCAGTTCAGTCCTTGGTCCGGTCCAGATCGAACTCGGACTGAGAGAAAGCCTGAAAGACATCTACGTCAGTTTCTTCGTGGACGACGAGTTCAAGTCGCTCCGCAACTTTCCCCCGTACACCTACGTTTTGGACACGACCCGAATGACCAACGGCTGGCACGAACTGCAAGCCTGGGTCGTCGACCAGCGCAACGAGACCCACAAGACCGAGAAAGTCCGCCTGTACGTCAACAATCCAAGCGGACGGACTGAGCGGATGGCTCCCCCAGGCGGCCCGACGCCGAAAGCGGTCGCATCCGATCCCGGCGCGGCTTCAACTATTTCCGGCGCCGCAGGCACGCGAATTGTGAAGGCGGCGACTGAACAATCCGACCTTGTCACGACACCGAGCGCGCCTAAGTCGACCTACGTCGCGAGCCGCACAAAGGTAGCAGAGCCCAAGTTGACGCTCGTCCCGGAAAAAGCAAAGCCTGAACTTTCGACCGTAGTTGGCAATTCGACGACCACAGCTTCGAGAAATCTGACCAAATCTCCTGTAGCCGGAAAAGGCGAAATGACAGGTCAGCGCGCGCTCTTGCCGACCGGCACACGCGAAGTCCTGCCAGTCGTGGAGGTCAAGATTCACGAAGCGACCGAGCCTGGCAAGCCCTCCGACCTCGCCTTGCGGGAAATCGGGTTCGGCTCTCGGATCAACGATATTCGGACGTTCGACATAATCCTGAACGGCTCAGTGCTCAATTTCGATGTGGCACCCCGCGTGTTGGAAGGCATTCCCTTCGCCCCGTTCCGGCACCTTTTCGAGGGCGCAGGCGGTACAGTCAAGTGGATCCACGATTCGAAGATCGTCGAAGCCGAGGGACTCGGCAACCAGGTCTCGTTCAAGATCGGAATGCTTTCAGGGACCAACAACGGTCTTATCTTCAAGTTCGAGAGAGCGCCGTTCCTCGAGTCCGGCCGCACAGTCGTTCCTCTGAGTTTTGTGAACTCGACCCTCGACATCAAGGTCCAATACGACCCGAACACGGGGCATGTCCTTTTGACCAGTTCAAAAGGCAAGTAGACCGACCAGGCTCTAACCTAGCGGCGAGCCTACGGATCGACTCTCCGTAAGCCGAAAATCTTCTTAGAAAGCCTGCTTTCTAAGTCCAATGCGTAAGGATGACCGCCTCCGTTGGGTCAAGCAGTTCGCGGCACTTGTTTCCGTGATCTGCGCCGTCGGCTTTAGCGCGACCTACCTTGTTTACCGTCAGGCCAGCGAGTCGGCAACGAACTCCGGTCGATCGTTCTTGATAACCACCGCAGTCCAATCGGCGCAGTTCGTCAACGAGTCCGACCCGACCAACGGTTCGAGCATCGCGGCCTGGTCGCCAGGCGTCAGAAAGGTCACGATCTTCAACGAAGGTCAAGACGGCCGCTATGTTTCGGTCGACACCGAAGTCTCCGAGCCCATCGACATCAACCTCTCGAACGAAGCCAACGAGGCGATCAAAAGCCAGCAACCGGTCGTCAGCGAAGTGCTGCGATTCAAAGACGAACTGCCATCGAGGGCGGTCTACGTCCCACTTTCACCCACCCGTTTGGCGGTCGTAGAGATCGACGAGCAAATTTTGGCG
>CAYYZP010000438.1:0-2406 GCA_964476165.1 uncultured Fimbriimonadaceae bacterium | reverse complement strand
AGCCGCCCGGTGATCTGCGAGTTCATCGGGCCCGTGTTCGAACTGCTCTCTGACTCGGGCATCGCCCACTTGGGCACGACGCCGTATTTTTCGACGAGGTTGACGAACATGTGCCACTGGCCCCCGTCTTGGATCGGGTCTGCAAGCAAGTGATCGAGCGTACGACTCCCCACGGGCTCGTCCAAAGTCTGCAAGATGTTTTCGAGAAAATAGTTGGCCTTTTCGAGTTTGTCGAAGAAGCAAAGGTGCGCCTGGCTCAGTTCGAACTCCTCTGTGAGGTTCATTGACTGGATCGCTTTGACACGAAAAGTGTTGAGCGCAGCGAAGAGCCAGCAGCGCCCAGAACTCTTTTGCGCCGTCGCCTTGTTTTCGGGCAAGTGATGGCTATAGGCGTGTTCTAGACGAGCCGCCCGATCCCTGTTGAGGGCTACCTTTGCGAGAGGGGCCGCCGTCACGGCGTTCATCGCCTGGATGTTCGCTGGATCTGACCGGAACATGGTCTCAAAGGAGCGCAATCGGTCAGGCGTGATCGCACCTTGAGCGTCCGCCGTGATGAGTGATGCCATCGGACTATTCTACTCGGGGTACTTCAGTCATAAGTGGGCGGACGCCAGGTGAAGAGAACTCGAAAACAGGGCCGTTCCAGTCGGTTCTGCGGAACTCGAGTTGTTTCCCGCCCGAATAGCGCCAGATCACCGCCTTCCAGAAGGCGCGCGCGACCCGGTTGTCCTCTGGAACGGCGATCTGCCACAGCCCTTGGTGACGGTCGAACACCATCCGGGCAATCTCTTCTCCGATGCCGAGCCCACGGTATGCATTGACAAGAAAAAAGTCTGGAACGGTGTGGATGGCGTGGCCGCGCAAGGATTCGATGTCCTTGACCAGCACGAATCCTGCGCACTTTTCTTTGACTTTGACAATATAGACCTGTTTTTCAGGATCGATCCAGAAACACGCCAAGCCAGGGTAAATAAACTGCCCGTCGCCGTCCATTTCGATCTCTGCAAAGGCTGAGACCTCGTGGAGGTACAGGTTGACAAGGTTCTGGAGTAATGTCCGATCCTGCGGTGAAGCCCTTACGATCTGATGTGGCAAGTTCTTCTCCTAAACCCGAGTTCGTCGTCGTGGAGCCCCTTGGGACGATCCTCTCGGATTCGACAAATGACTTGGCAATCCAGTTATTCCCATGACGCTCAATAAAAGCAAGAGGCCCGCCCCTTCGTAGGACGAGCCATGTGGTCAATTTGTTCTACTTGGGCCAGATCTCGTTATTTGCCGATCTTGGCAGCGGCAGACGCGATCCTCGACTTGCGCCTTGCCGCCTGTTTAGGGTGGATAATGCCGCGCTGGGCGGCCTTGTCCATGGCCTTTTGGACGGCGCGGACGTCTTGGGCCGCCTTGCCCTTGTCGCCGGACTCGATCGTCGACTTCGCTTTCTTAACGTAGGTCTTGAGCGAAGTTCGGACGGCCTGGTTGACCACCCGCTTCCGACCGCTGCGCTTGATGTCTTTCTTGCTTGATTTGAGATTAGCCATTGTCTGTTTTCTTTTCGGCCGAAGGATTATAGCGTCCTGACGCTAGTCCTTGAGGACGAACTTCCTCTTCGTCTTGTCGAAGCCTTGTTCGACCTTCTTATGATCATAGTGCCAGACCGGGGAGCCGGACCGCTGGTAGAAACAAGAGTATCCACTCAACAACGAGGCAAGCAGTCTCCTGCTCGTGCGCCTGACGACGTTGACTTCCCACAGGACAGTCAGGAAGTCGGCGCCCTTCGGCCAGTGCGTCATCACTTCCCTCAGGATGTCGAACGTGCTCATCGAGGCGGCGCGGCTGGCGATCCCGCGCATCTCTTCCATCCGTTGGCTCGAAATGTAGACGACCGGGTCGGTCTGGTCTAGCCACTCGAACTCGAACACATTGGGCCGGTCGGTCTTGGTCAGTTTGAACACGGCACCTGACTCGACGGGTTGGTCGAGCCACCAGTCGAGAAAGTTGAACAGCAACCGGTGTCGATGGTTGAGCCAGACTTGTAGTTCACGTCCGCCCTGGTCGATGAAGATGAGTTCTTGGATCGGCGGTTTAGCTTCGAAGAAACCAGTGGAGAACTGACACATGGGGAAGGTGCCCAGTTCGCGGTGGATTGGTTTGAGAACGAGGCGCAGTGTCGTCGGACTCGTCTTTGGCTCCGGTAGGATGTCCTCGTCCTTCACGTCTGTTGCGAGCGGGTGCGAGAGGAGTTTTCTAAGCGAACTGCTTAAGCCCTCGTCGTTCATTTCGACATCGACGAGTTCGCCTTCGGCGTCCATGAGGACGGTCGTCTCGAACTTGAACGGCTTCGGCAGGGTTCGGATAAACTCGGGCGCGGAGTCCGGCGCTCTGAAACGGTCGCCTCCGACCCACCACACC
>CAYYZP010000437.1:0-4331 GCA_964476165.1 uncultured Fimbriimonadaceae bacterium | reverse complement strand
CACGAAGCCGTGCCCCATGTGTACCACCGACATCCCCCTCGCGGCCAAGCGCTGCCCCCACTGTACGTCGGACATATGACCGATACATCTGACAGGTGGGCCGGTCTGGCACTCCGGTGCAGACCGGGATTCAGCCATTTCAAATCTTAAATTTCATATTTGAAATCTCATGACTGGTGGCCCGGTTTGGCACTCTGGCGCAGACCGGGATGTCGCCAAGTGGCATTGGCGTCCCGCCCATGTGTGGCACGCTCGTCCCGAGCGTGTCTTCCGTCTGTCCATAATGAACAGATGAGCGCACCCGTCCAAGAAGCCGCCGCACAGGGAGTCCGATGGGACCTCTCCGCACTTTTCGCTTCCATCGAAGACCCTCGCATCCCCGCACTGTGGAAATCTGTCGATGGTCAAGCAGACCATTTCGCAACAAAATATCGCGGAAAAGTCGAAGACGCCTCGCTCGACCCCAATACACTCGCAACAGCCATAAAGGAGTACGAGCACATCTCTTCCGAGGCGAGCAAGCCGGTCCACTTCGGCAACCTCCTCTTCGCCGCGGACACCTCCGACGAAAAAATCGCAGCGTTCATGCAGGAGCAGACCGAAAAATCCTCAGCCCTTCGCGTCAAACTTATGTTCTTCGGTCTCGAACTGCTCAAAGCACCGCAAGACTACATAGACGGATCTCTCAAAGACCCTGCCCTTGAAAATTACACGCACTTCATCAATGTGTCTCGAACATATCGTCCACACATCCTTTCCGAAAGAGAAGAAGTGGTCTTGGAAGAGGGCGCGAACATCGGTTCCCGTGCCTGGGTGCGCCTGCACGACGAGATCACATCGGGCCTCAAGTGCTCGTTCACCGATCCCACGACGGGCGCAAAAACCGAACTCAGCCTCGAAGAGACCATCGACAAACTCTACGACCCCCACCGCGAAGTCCGCCAGGCCGCAGCAGACGCGATGACCACGGGACTCGAGTCCATCGAAAAAGTCGTCGCCTTCACTTATAACACCCTGCTCGCCGACAAGCGCATGGACGACCGGCTCCGCAAACACGAATACGCCGAACAGTCGCGCCACATGGCCAACGAACTCGACAAACCGACGGTGGATATCGTCATGCGCCTGTGCCGCGAGCGCGGCGACCTCGTTGAGCGCTACTACAAAGTCAAAGCGAACATCCTCGGCATCGAAAAACTCACGCATATCGACCGTTACGCGCCGCTTTTCGACGCCAAACAACAGATCGGCTGGAATGAGGCGCAAAAAATAGTAATCGACGCTTTTGGAGAGTTCTCAAAGCCCCTCGCCGAAAGAGCAAACGAGTTCTTCACAAAAAACTGGATCGACGCCGAGCCGCGCGAAGGCAAGACGGGGGGGGCTTTCTGCAGTTACAACACGCCGGACCTCCACCCCGTCGTACTCATGACCTATCTCGGAAAAATGAGCGATGTGATGACACTCGCGCACGAACTCGGCCACGGTGCGCACGCTTCGTTCAGTCGTGTGCAGACGGAGTTCAACTTCCACGGCACGCTGCCACTCGCTGAACTCGCGTCGATATTCGGTGAAATGCTCGTCTTCGAGAGCGTCGTCAAGAACGCCACGCCAAAGGACAGGCTCGCGCTCTACGCTAAGAAGATCGAAGGAATCTTCGCATCTGTCCATCGCCAGTCTGCGATGTTCCGGTTCGAGCAGCGTTGCCACACCGAAAGGCGAGAAAAGGGAGAACTCCCAAGAGAGAAGTTCCGCGAAATCTGGCAGGACGAGATGCAGTCCATGTTCGGTGGGGGCGTCACGCTCGGCGAACAGCACAAGTGCTGGTGGCTCTACGTCAGCCACTTTTTCTTCGCTCCGTTCTACGTCTACGCTTACTCGTTCGGCGAGCTGCTCACGCTCTCGATCTATCAAATGGCGAAGAAGTCGGGCCCGCAGTTCGCAGAAAAGTACGTCGAAGTCCTGAAACTCGGCGGCTCAAGATCGCCCTACGAACTCATGTCGATCCTCGGCGTGGACCTCAAGAGCGAAAAGTTCTGGCAAGGCGGCTTCGACGCCATCGAATCTATGGTCTCAGAATTCGAAAACCTCTGGAACCAACAAAAAACTGCCAACTAAATTTGGGTGCCACGGTTTGTGCTCGACTCCGGGAGGGGCAGGCCGTGCTCCGTGCAGCATTCATTGGAGCGCGGGCGTTCGGCCCGCACCACGGTCCTCGGGCATTCAGCCCGACGAAGTTGTGGTGCGGACCTCCAGGTCTGCACGTCCCTTTCTAAGGAAGCCCGCAACCGATGAAACGCCGCACGAAGATCGTCTGCACGCTCGGCCCCTCCGTCAATTCAAAAGCCAAAATCAAATCACTCGTCGCCAGCGGCATGAACGTCGCGCGCATTAACTCGAGCCACGGCGACTGGGAAACGAGGAGGCAGTGGGCGGAGTGGCTCAAGGAGTGCCAACCAGCGGTCGCTCCAATCGCGATCCTCGTCGACCTGCAAGGGCCAAAGTTTCGTATCGGAAAAATCACGAACGAAAAAATCGAAGTAAAAGTCGGGCAATCGATCAAAGTGGGCAGATCGGATGACAGCACGATCATCGTCGACAGTCAGGAGGTCTGGGCGAAGATGCAGCCCGGCGACCGCATTCTCCTCGGCGATGGCGACGTCGAGATCATGTTGGGCGAAATGAAAGACGATGCGTTCCATTCGAGCGCGGTCTCTGGCGGCACCGTCAAATCGAGACAGGGCGTCACGCTCGTGGGCAAATCGTTCGACGTTCCCGCGCTCACTGACCGCGACAAGGAGGACGTGCACGAGGCCATGAAGATCAACGCCGACTACATCGCACTCAGTTATGTGCGCCGAGCCTCGGACATGCGAGAACTGCGTCGGCTCGTCGACAAGTTCGACCCGTCGGTCAAAATCGTCGCAAAAATTGAAACAAAGGAAGGACTCAAAGACATCGACGAGATAATCAAAGTCTCCGACGTCGTCATGGTCGCGCGCGGCGACCTCGGCCTTCAAATGGATCTAAGAGAAGTCCCCGTCGCGCAAAAATGGATCATCGGAAAGTGCAACGCCGCAGGCGTCCCTGTCATCACAGCGACGCAAATGCTCGAGAGCATGCTCAGCAGCCCGCGACCGACCAGAGCGGAAGCGAGCGATGTCGCCAACGCCATCCTCGACGGTACCGACGCCGTCATGCTCAGCGGAGAAACGGCCACGGGCGACTATCCGATCGAAGCCCTTAAAACAATGGGCGGGATCGCGGAGAGCGTAGAGCCTCTCATCGACCAAGCCACGAAAATGTTGCGCACAAAGGAAACCGCGCCGGACAAAGAGACCGATTCAGTCGCACACGCAGCCGTCTCAATCGCTTGCACATTAAAGGCGAGCGCCATTGTCACGAGCAGCACGAGCGGCGCGACCCCCCGCCTCGTGAGCCGATACCGGCCACCAATGCCGATCCTCTGTTCGTGTTGGGTCGAGAGGGCACAACGACAATTGGCGGTCGTCTGGGGAGTTGAGGCCGTACTCGTCGATGCCTCCCCGAACACCGACGAGGTCATCCACACCGCAATCGATGCATTTTTGAACCAAAAACGGATCAAAGTCGGCGACAAGGTCGTAGTAACAGCAGGAGTCCCGCCTGGAGTCTCGGGCAAGACGAACATGCTCCTCGTGCAAGATGTCTGATACAATATTAATGGACTCCACGGACGGAGGCGCAAAGGCATGAAGAAGGCCACCTATTACATCTGCTTCGTTTTCGCGGCTGTCGGCGTAGCGATCTACTTCGGCAGACAGCCCTGGAACGCTTATCAGCAGGAACGCGTGCGCCAAAAAGACGCCTTCGAGCAAATGAAAAAAGCCGAGACCGAGCGTGAGGCGCTCATCCGGCAAAAATCCAAATACAAGAGCGCGGCAGGCAGGGAAGAACTCCTTCGGGAGAGCGGCTACGCCAAGGACGGAGAGGTCCCGCTTACGGCGATCAAATGAACAGGGTTTTCATTTTCTGTTTCCTTGCTCTTGCGGCCACCGCCGTCGCGCAGAGCAATTACTTTTCTGACGAACAACGAGAAGCGATCATTGCTTTCTGGTCGGAACCAGGTCGCTATCAGGCGTCTCCCACCGGAGATCTGACGGGCGAAGGACGATGGCGCGCCAAATACACGTCCGCCGGTTCCATCTGGATCAGAGAGTACTACCGACTGCGCTCTCAGGAAAAAATAAATCCGACCAAACCGCCCGAGGCGCAGAACGACGACCAGCGCCGATGGGACGCGTGGATCGATGCGCGCGTAACCCTTGACAAATGGTTGGCAGAAAACGAAGCAG
>CAYYZP010000436.1:0-2051 GCA_964476165.1 uncultured Fimbriimonadaceae bacterium | reverse complement strand
GGCAGAATGTGCGTCCCCTCCCCCCTGGGGGAAGGCTAGGGAGAGGGTGTTCGCCGTGCGCGGAAGAACCGCCACGCGATCCAGGCGTAGCCGCCATCTACGCACAGGATGTTTGAACACCAGAAAGATCGTCTCGCCATTGGGACCCATCGGGCCGGTGACGTAATGGCCCAAAAACCCGCCGCCATAAACCTCCATCCCGCCAGAAGCGCGCAGCCACTTCTCTAACATCGTCAGCGGGCAATCCCAGTGCGTCACATACGCATTGAAGATCTGCCACAGCACCCACGGTATATGCACCCACATCAGCCGCGGCCAACGCATCACCGCGAACGTGCCGAGCGACACGAATAAGCAGATCACAAAATGGCCCACAACCACGAGCGCGACCGCAATGCCAGCAAACATCCAGGCACTATTGTACGTCGCATGGGCGTCCCGGACAAGGAGAGACCGAACCACGCCTGAGACGGGCATGCACCACACGGTCGGGACGACCGTGCCACAAGTTGGCTACATCCCGCTCGGCGACATGTCGTGTGTGACTTTGATCTTCACAGAAATCCCGCGCTTGATCAACTCATGCAAGAACGACGTGCCACTCATCGCGTTCTCATACCGGATCGCGCCTTTTTCCACGCGGCCCTGCGCCACTTCTTGCGCGATGATCGAAGTCGAAAAACCGGTCAACCGCTCCATCGACGTAAAGTGAGTGTCGGGACACTGATAGTCGAAGATATCGATCTGGATCGCGGTCGGACGCCCGTCCTTAACGCCGATGCCGACGCCGCGCACGGCGCACTGGTCCGTGTCCACAAACTTGGCCAGTTCCGGCCCGAAAACCGCGTTGAAAACGTCCTTTGGAACCACTTCGTTCCCGTCCACCAGAATCGTGTCCTCCCGCCAAAAGCCAAAGTCTTTAAAGATGCGCATCAACTTGCAGTGTCCAGGGAACCGGATCGTCTTGTACTCGTAGTTGCGCAAGCGGTTTTGCAGCGTGTAGGGCGCTGTCGAAGTTCCGCCCGAGGTCGTGAACGCCTCCATCTCACCGAGTTGGTCGATGTGCAAAGTCTCGAGTTCGTCGAGCGTGTCCACTTTGACGATCTCGTTTTCGCGCAGCACCACCGCCTGAAAGTCGTACTCCGTCACCAAACCTTCCATATTGAATGTCAACTTATAGTTGAACGGCGGCTTAGGATGTTGTGGAAGAACGCCGCAATAAAGTTTCACGCTGTCACAATCGTCCAAGTTCTCGACCATGTACATCCCGAGGTTGTTGACGAGTCCCGGCGCGAGGCCGGTGTCTGGGACCAGAGTGACGCCCGCGCTCTTCGCCTCCGCGTCGAGTTCCAACGTTTGCAATGTGACCTCTGTGTTGCCGCCGAGGTCCACCATGTCCGTCATCGTATCGATGGCGACCCTCGCGATCTTAGGATGCATCCAATATGGCACGCAACTGACGACGACATCAACCTCGCTCAAAAACGACGCAAGGTTCTTCGGGTCGAGCGCATTGACTTCTTTTGGTTCGCACACTTCGTGGCCGAGCAGCCTGTTGACACGGTCGGCGGCGTGCCTCGCCTGTTGCAGGCTCAGATCGCCCAGGTACACCTTTTCGGTCTGGGCAAATTTGGCAAGGTCATAGGCGGCGGCTGTGCCCTGCATTCCGGCACCAAGGATCGCAAATGTGTTCTGCATTGAACTCTATCTCCAGGGGAGTGCGACAGGCGATCGCCCGAAGCAACGAGAGGATACCAGCCGTCTTCCCGGGGCCCTGGGCTGCACGTAGCCCGTCTCTCCAGGTATCATCCAAGCCCTGTGGGAGGCGTCCGAAGGGGCGCCGCTTGACCACGGAGGTCAAAATGGCCAGAAAAAAGAAACAAAAGGCACTCACGTCACAGCGGTTCGCGTCCGCTACTAAATCAGTAGACCACGCGAAACTCTACACCCCCGAAGAAGCGGTCGCCCTCGTCAAAAAGACGGCAACGACCAAGTTCGCCGAAAGCATTGACATCGCGCTCCGACTCGGCGTCGATCCCAAGAAAGGCGAG
>CAYYZP010000435.1:0-2119 GCA_964476165.1 uncultured Fimbriimonadaceae bacterium | reverse complement strand
GGACAGTAGCGAAAGCGGCGATAAATCGCCGCACTCCCACAATCCTTCGAAGGGAGGGTATCACCCAAGTCGCAACATGATATCGTCATGGGCAAGGCCATCAATCTTCAGTGTCTTTTCTCGTGATTTGTGGCCTTTGACGATGGTGACCGAACTCTTAGCCACGCCGAGCGCCTTTGCAAGACACCGGACGACCGCTTCATTGGCCGCGTCATCGACGGGCGCCGAGCACACATAGACGCGCACGACACCCTCATTAATTTCAATGCGCTCACGGCTGGCACGGGGGGTGACTTTGACGACTAGCAACTCAGACATCTTTACAGGCCGAGTTTCTTCTTGGCTTTTTCGACGTTCCTCGCAAAGGTCTCGTCCTGTGGATACACTTTAACAGCCTGCTCCCAGACCTTGAGCGCGTCGGCGTTGAAACCCAATCGATCATAAGCGTTCCCCAACAGCCTAAACGTGTTCGGGTGTGGGGGAGGCGTTCTCATAATGTCCGGTGAGAGTATTTTGGGGATGCGAGTGAACTGTCTCATCTGCCAATACCACTGCGCTTCGGCAAGACCGCGGTCCGGGTTCTGGGGGTTCTCCTCGCGGAACCGCATCGCAACGGCCAATGCCCCCACCTCGTCCGTCATGCTTCTCAGCAGGAGGATCAGGTTTGCGGCGGACTCTTCGTTTGTCAAGTCGATCTCAAACTTTACTTTGAGCATTTGGGCCGCAAGGGGAAAGTCGCCTCTTTGAAACTCGTTGTCCGCGTTGATGTCGAGCCCCTCTCCAATGCGCGCCATGATTGCGTCGACCCGGTCTTTGCTGTCCTGAGACAATGCAACAACGGCGAAGAAGAATCCGCAAATCAAGACAATCGCTTTCCCGCACAACTTATGGACTTTCATTTTCTACCGCTCTCTTGACCGCCTCTTGGACCAACTTTGGATTCGCCCTTCCACCCGACTTTTGGATCACTTTACCGACTATGAACCCCACGACACCGGTCTTTCCCGACCTGAGCGAGGCCAGCGCCTCGGGGTTTTCTGCAAACACATGCGCGACCCAATCGTTAATTGAACCCGTGTCCGATACTTGGGTCAGACCTTTCTCCTTTACGACGTCTTTTGGGGACTTCCCTGTTACAAACACTTCATTAAAGACCTCCTTTGCCGCTTTGCCACTGATGGTTCCTTCGGAGACAAGCGAAACGATTTCGCAAAGGTGCCGCGGTGTGACCTTTGAAACGACTCTTCCTTCTGGGTCTGCTTCCTTTGTGGTTGCGACCTGGCCGGTTTCGTTGAGGAGCCGGGCGAAGTCGGAGTTCATCCAGTTGCAGAGGGCTTTGGGCTCCCCCCCCTCCTCCACGCACGCCTCGAAGAACTCCGCCCATGCGCGGTCTGCGACCAGAAGTTCGGCGTCAGTATCGTTTAATGCGAAATCCTTTGTGTAACGCGCTCTTTTTGCAAGCGGGAGTTCTGGAAGTTCCGATCTCATTTTTTCGATCTCATCGTGACTGAACTTCATCGGCACGAGATCGGGGCACGGAAAATAGCGATAGTCCTGCTCGGACTCCTTTGTGCGCATCAGGTACGAGGAGTCCGTCTGTTCGTTCCATCCGCGCGTCTCCTGGACGACCTTCCCCCCCCCTTCAAGGACTTTGGCCTGTCGTTCCGTTTCATAGCGAACTCCCACTTGGACGCTCCGGAACGAGTTGAGGTTTTTGAGTTCCGTCTTCGTGCCGAAAACGTCTGAGCCCTCTTTTCGAACGGAGATATTGGGCTCGCAACGAAGGCTTCCCTGCTCCATTTTGCCGTCGCACACCCCGAGGTAGAGCAGGAGGTGCCGGAGTTGAACGAGATACTCGCGCGCTTCATCAGGGTCGTTGATGTCTGGCGGAAAGTCAGTGACGATCTCCATTAGCGGTACGCCGGCGCGGTTGAAGTCCACCCCTGCCCCCCCCGAAGGAATGTGCATCAGTTTCCCGGTGTCCTCTTCCAAATGCACGCGCCGGATGCGGACCTTCTTCGTACCCCCCCCTTGCGCCGGGACGTCGATCCATCCGTTGAATCCCAACGGATTCGTCTCCCCGTACTGGGAAACCTGAAAGCCCTTCGGCAGGTCGGGA
>CAYYZP010000434.1:0-2571 GCA_964476165.1 uncultured Fimbriimonadaceae bacterium | reverse complement strand
TCGGTGAGCGCGCGATCGCGCTAGATTTGCCAGCTGGAAACTATCCGTTCCTGGTGGGGGCAAAGGACGGCGCGTTCACGATGCAGGACGGAAACCTCGTCAAAGTCGATGTCACGACTGGCAAGCCGACCACGATCCTCTCTGGGTTCAACGGCTTATCGTTCAGCCCAGACCGCACGAAGATCGCCTATCAATTCGGGCCGAACTGGGCAATTACAACTGTCAAGCCCGGCATTGCTCCCGGCACCGGCAAAGTAGACCTGGGCGGCGTAACGATGACGATCGACCCAGTGCTCGAATGGCGGCAAATGATGCAAGACGCCTGGAGATACGAGCGCGACAACTTCTATGACAAAGGCATGCTCGGGCTCAATTGGAAGGCGATCGGCGACAAGTACACAGCCATGGTTTCAAGCGCGGGCGACCGCACAGACGTCAGTTACATCCTAGGCATGATGATCGGCGAACTCGGCACGGGCCACGCCTACGTACAGGGTGGCGACTTCGGTTCCCCGCTCGGCAATCCGAACGTCGGGATGTTAGGTGTTGACTATGGCGTGAGCGGATCTCAAGTCGTCCTCAGCAAGATCTATCGAGGTCTCAACTATGAATCGTCGCGACGCGGCCCGCTTGGCGCGCCGGGTGTCGACATCAAGGAAGGTGACATTTTGCAGGAGATCGATGGTAAGCCTGTCGATACGTCACAAGACGTACACGCGCTGCTTGTTGGAAAGGCAAACAAAGAGATCAAAATCACAGTCGTTGCGAACGTATTTGGCGCTAATCCGCGTACGTACAAAGTCACACCTGTCGGTAGCGAGCAACAATTGCGGTACATCGAATGGGTGAACGGCAACCGAAAGCGAGTCGAAGAACTCTCGGGCGGACGCATCGGCTACGTCCATGTCCCCAACACGCAGTTTCAGGGGATCACCGAGTTCGTCAAAGGCTACTTCGCCCAGAGCGACAAGCAGGCGTTCGTCGTCGACGAACGATACAACGGTGGGGGATTCATCCCGACCTTCTTTGGCGAGCGGCTCATTCGGCCGATCGTAACCGGGATTCAGCAGAGACACGGCGAGGACGTCATGTATCCGCCGCAGTCATGGGACGGCCCAAAGGCGATGCTGATCAACAGGTACGCCGGTTCCGGTGGCGACCACCTGCCGTGGCTTTTCCGTCACCTCAAGGTCGGGCCGCTCATCGGTACGCGAACATGGGGCGGGCTCGTTGGAATTTCGGGTGGGCGCCAACTCGTTGACTTTGGAAACGTCACCGCGCCGGAGTTCGCGCTGTACGACCTCGAGACGGGCCAGATCATCGCAGAGAACAAGGGCATCGATCCGGATATGGAAGTGGACGACACTCCAGACTTGGTCTCGCAAGGAAGGGACCCCGAACTAGAGGCCGCCGTCAAGTACCTTATGGACGAACTCAAGAGGGGCCGCAAGCCATACACGAAGCCCAAGTTTCTAAGCAAAGGAAACTAAACGACGGCATCAAGAAAAACGCGGCCCTGGCAATTTCGCCGGGGCCGCGTTTTTGTGCCGGGTTTTGTCCAGCATGGGTTCAATCGCTTGGCGTTTGAACGCTCGGTGCGGAAAAGGGAAGTTAGGATCATGCTGGACCGTGGCGAACGAATAGGAAAAATGATCGTGAACATGGGCCTTGTCAAGGCAGCCCAGGTGAGCGAGGCCATCGAACTTTCAAAGAAGAACTCGAGGTCATTCGGGCAAAACCTCGTGTCGCTCGGGCACGTCAACGACCCGTCACTGATGCAACTGATCGTGGCACAGGGAGCTGCCAACCCGTGGTCGTTCGAAGGGTCTCCTCCCGAAGCAAAGACCATAAGGCTCGTGTCGCCATCGGTCATGCGCGAGCATCTGCTCGTTCCGGTCTTTAGAGTCGGCGACCTTTTGACGATCGCCATGAAAGACACGCACGACCACGCCGCGCACGAACGGATCAGGACACTGACCGGCCTTCGTGTGGAGTGTGTCGAGGCAGACTCCGCCGAAATCAAAGAACTGATCGAGATCGTCATCAACGGCGGTCGCAAGCAACCGGCGAAGCCTGCGGAGCCAGAACAAGTCGTCGAGCCTGCCAAAGTTTCAATCGAAAGCGAAGTCGTAAGCAGCGACGACACCGCGCCGGTCGCGGGTCTCGTCGAACAGATCATCGCGGACAGCGTGAGGCGCGAGGCGTCCGAGATTCTCATCGAATCGAACGGTTCGGGGCTCACGATCCGATACCGCGTCGATGGAAGGCTGAGGTCGATAGGGGACGTTCCCAAGAGCGTGACGGAACTCGTCGTCGCACGATTCAGAATGCTCGCATCGCTCGATGTGCTCGAGTCCAATGTGCCGCAGCACGGCGTCTTGCGCCACAAGACCGTCAGCAAAGACATTGCTTTCGAAGTCAGTTTCATTCCGACTGCACAGGGCCAAAGAATCATGTTGCGAAGATCTAATTCGGCGGTTTCAGCCCGGAGCCTCGCGGAAATCGGAATCGCGCGCAACGAGATCGACTTGATCCGGCGCGCAATGGCCGACGGACAAGGGTTGTTGGTGG
>CAYYZP010000433.1:0-2740 GCA_964476165.1 uncultured Fimbriimonadaceae bacterium | reverse complement strand
GGAGCGATCACGTATGCGTTTTTCGCGTCGGTGGGTGTCGGCCTCTTGGCAGGTGTCGTCAACGGCGCATTGATCGCTTATGGTCGAGTGGCGCCTTTCATTGTGACCCTTGCAGGGCTCGCAGGCTTTCGTTCGCTCGCGCTCGTGCTCGGTCAGGGGGGGGAAATCAGGTCGCAGGTCCCTTCGTTCCAAGACCTGGGCTTTGGCGGTGTGGACATACCTTTTATCAAGACCAGCCAAGGTGCGCCGCTCACCGTCTACTGGAGCCTCATCGCGTTTCTCGCCGTCGCCCTCATTGCCAGTTTTATCTTGAACAAGACGCGGTTTGGTCGCCACGTGATCGCGGTCGGCGCAAATGAGCGAGCGGCCAGGTATTCGGCGATCAACTGCCAGTCCGTCAAGATCGCGGCCTACGGGATGGTTGGACTTTTGGTCGGCCTGGCGGCTTTTTTGAACGCGGCCCGAATGAATTCGGTCGGTACAGGCTCGGTCGGGGTGTTCTACGAACTGGACGCGATCGCGGCTGTCGTGATCGGCGGGACGAGCCTGCGCGGGGGCAAAGGTAGAATCTGGGGCACGGTCGTCGGGGTCGTGCTGCTGACACTGATCGCAAACATGATGACGGCGTACCGGATCGACACGAACTGGCAAGGGCTGGTGCGTGGTGTCGTGATCCTTGTGGCCGTGCTGTTGCAGCGCGGGAGCAAGGCGAGCGACTAGAGTTTGAGGAAGAACTTATGAAGATTTTCAAGTTTGCGGCGATGGCCGCTCTCGTCGGGTTAGTGTTCGTCGGCTGCAAGGGGGGGGCCACTGAGGGGGGGACCGTCGCAGGTGCGACCAAGAAATTTAAGATCGGCGTCTCGATCCCCGCGGCAGACCACGGTTGGACCGCCGGAGTAGGCTGGTGGGCCAAAGAGGCCGCGAAAATGTATCCGAACGCAGAGTGGATCATCGAGACGGCCGTCGGCCCCGACGAGCAGATCACTGACCTTCAAAACCTCCAGAGCCAGGGCGTCGAAGCAATGGTCATCCTTGCCACAGACAGCGCACCGGTGACTCCAATGGCGAAAAAACTGCACGACGCCGGCATATTGATCGTAAACGTCGACCGTGGATTTACGGAACCGGTTGCAGACGTCTTTATAGCCGGAGACAACTCGGCTTTTGGTCGCAAATCCGCAGAATTCATGGCAAAGAAATTGAACGGAGAAGGCAACATCGTGATCCTCGCAGGCATCCCGGGCACGAACGTGAGCAAAGACCGTGTCGCCGCGTTCCGAAAAGTCATGGCGAACTATCCCAAAATAAACATTCTCGCAGAAGAGGCGGCAGACTGGAACCGCGACAAGGCAGACAAGGTGATGCAAAACATTCTGACCGCCAATCCAAAGATCGACGCGGTGTGGGCGAGCGACGACGACATGGCACTAGGAGCCGAGGTCGCGATCAAAGCCGCCGGACGCGAAAAGGAAATGTGGATGTTGGGGGGGGCAGGAATGAAGGACATCGTGAAGCGCGTTATGGACGGTGATCCGATGTTTCCAGCGAACATCACTTATCCGCCTTCAATGATCGCCCTAGGTATGCAACAGGCGTTCGCCATTTTGTCCGGTGGGCGCGAAAAGGCGATGCAGTTCGTCCCGAAGAACATCACGTTCGACGTAGACCTTGTGACTCCCGAAAACGCGAAGCAGTACTACTTCCCAGACAGCAGTTATTGATCGTGGCGTCGTCAGGTAGTCGCCAAGTGGTCGGCTAGTTGTGCTTGAGAGGAAGAGTCTAAATCTGGGTGGCTCCACTCTTTAGAGTGGTGTTTCGTTCGCCATGTGGTGCGGGCGTCCCGCCTGCCATCCGAGTGCCTCCCGCGGTCTGGATGCTTTAACTTTCTGCGATTTTTGTGACCGGGGGAGGATAGGAGGGGGCTTTGCTGAGGCTTTGGTGAGAACCCCCCCGATCCTCCCCCGCTCACGAGACCATGGGGGATATCGGAACGCGGCGTTCTGATGCCATATTAATAGCGTGAAACGCACTGCTCTGTCCCTCGGCGTCTGCCTGATCGTCTTGTCCGTAATCGTCGCCCAGGGGAGGCAGAAGGCGCCCTTCGTCGGCAACGCCTTCGAAGTCCTCTTCAAAATAGGGGCCAAACCTGGCACGAACAAGATCGCGACTGTCGCCGAAAGCGATACCTGTACTGTCAACGTCCTGGGCGTGAGCTCTACCGTCAAAGCGCACTATCACAAGGTCCACGAAGAAACGGTGACTGTGCTGCGCGGTGGGGGCACGTTCAATATCGCAGGCGAAGATCACATTGTGAAACCTGGTGACGTGATGCACATCCCGCGCGGCCTGGCCCACTCGTTCGTCCCAAACAATAAGGACACGGTCGTCGTCTCGATCTTCTCGCCCAAGTTCGATCCAGCAGACCGTATATTCATCGACTGACGCTCGTGGCGCGACCTTCCAGACTGCACCACAATCACGCGCTTGCAAACTGCCGATTGTCAAAAACCAGATCGGTCGAAATCTTCCAGACTTCGGCGTCCACTTTGTTCTCCGGCATGATCTTGCTCGCGTGAACGATCGCGCTCGTCAGCCCCGCCTCCACCGCATAGTGCAAGAAAACAGAATTGAGCGCGATGCGCGTCGCGGGAGAGAGCCCGAACGAGATATTTGAAACACCCAAAATCGAATTAGTAAGCGGATACTTCGCCTTGATCGCTTTGATCGCTTCGATGGTCTC
>CAYYZP010000432.1:0-5357 GCA_964476165.1 uncultured Fimbriimonadaceae bacterium | reverse complement strand
CGCATCATGAAAGGCCAGTACCAGCACAAAGCGAGTTGACCCTTCGTGCCACGGGTAGCCCGATGTATCGCGCGGGATACCCGTGCGTCTGAGGAAAGGTCTGAACGTGGGTGGCTCCACTCTTCAGAGTGGTGTCCCAGGGTGCCACGGAAAGGCTCTCCGGAGTTTGTCCGTGTGGTTGAGCAAGATCCGAAATTGCTGTGCAAGGTTAGGCACTTGGTAGTGCAGACCAGGAGGCCCGCACCACAATTAATTGTTGCTGGCAGACTGCACTGCCTTCCACACGTCTTGCGCCGACGCGCGGACTGCGTAGTTCTCGCCTATGAACTCGTACACGATTTTTCCATCGAGCCCGATCACGTAAGTTGCAGGAACGTGCATCTTCGGGTCCTCAAGTCCGGCGTAGTTTTTGGCGGCCGCACCGGTAGGGTCGCTCAGCATTGTAAAGACTTCGTCGCCGAGACCCTCGCTCCTTTTCATGGATTCGAGCGCGAAACCGGGCTCTGTCGAAATGCCTAGCACGACAGCGCCTGCACTCTTAAGTTCGCCTTGGATCGAAGCCAGTTCACCGAACTGGCGATGGCAGAATGGTCACCAGTCCCCGCGATAGAACACAAGCACGACCGGACTTTTGCCGATCGCGCCCGAAAGTGAAAACTCCTTGCCCTTACTGTCCTGCAGTGTAAAGAGCGTAGCCTGTTTTCCGTTCATGCCTTTGCTCGCAGTAGAAGAACCCGCGTCTTGGCCGCAACCAACAAGGACGGCAAACACCATGCCTAGACTAGCGATCCTGCCCATGCCCCTTACAAGGACACGGGCCACTGGTTGGTTCCAGCCAACGTCACGCTGCGCGTTTGAATTCGAGGACTGTCGGATCGACGCCGTCCGGATCGCGCCCGATCAGTGTCGCTCCGTCCGGCGAAATCTGCAAGATAAGCGGCTTGTTGTCGACCGCCGCTTTGTCACCCTGCTTAACAAAGTCTTCGGAGGTCATACCCAAAAACTTTTCGGGCACCAGACAGAGCGACTGCGCGCTCTGCTTCCACTTGCCTTCCATCGGCATTCCCATCATCGACATCTTGAACGTCCCGTCCTTTTCGATGTCCAGTTCCATCGTCATCATTTCCGCAAAGGCGCTTGCCATGGCTTTGGCGAACTCCTCGCCCGCCTTTTGCATCTCAGGATCGGCGCTCGCTTCGGAATCAGCCTTCTGCTTTGCAGCCTCCTTCTTCATCTCCTCATGGAGATCGATCTTGGCGACCCAGTGGCCATAAAATCCCTCGAACTTTCGCGCATCGGATGATTCGACTGCCACCGTATCGCCTGCACTATTAAAACTAACTTGTTGCGCAGGACGGGTCGCGTCGGGCATATAGGCGCTCAGCGCATCGAAGTCATATTCTCTGTCCACTTCGCTCGAAGCGACTGGGCTCGATGAGCACCCTGTCAAGATTGACAGTGACGCGACGCAAAACACACCACACCATATAGGCTTGTTCATAGCACTCCGATCTTGAATTTTCGGATGTAACGTGCAGGTTCACGCTGACAAGATTGCCTGAGTTTGGCCCTGTGCATTAGGAGTCGCTACTCCTTTCGCCAGATCGAAAAGTAGTACGGAAAATCGTTCCAGATAAGTAACTGGTTGGGCTGTCGTTCAGCCAACTGTATCTCAACGTGTGGGAACTGTTCGGCCAGATGTTGGTAGGTCACGGCGGTAAAATCGCCCCCTGCATGGACTACCGCCGAACCTATGTCCGCGACCTTCTCCAATCTGCGCCAGGGGAGGGCGCGAGCGCCTATGGTTGGGTCAAGACGAGGCGGGACAGCAAGGGAGTCCACTTCGTCCAGATCAACGACGGCTCCTGCTTCCAGGACCTGCAGGTCGTAGTTGAGGCGGGCTCGCTATCTGACGATGAACTCAAGAAAGTGACCACGGGCGCTTGCGTCCGGTTCGATGGCACTCTTGTCGCCTCGCCAGGCGCGGGCCAAAGCGTCGAACTCAAGGCGATCGCTCTTGAGGTCTATGGCGCGGCAGACCCTGAGCAGTATCCGCTCCAGAAGAAAGGCGCGTCGCTCGAGTTTTTGCGCGAGATCGCGCATTTGCGCGTTCGCGGCAACACGTTCGGTGCAGTCATGCGGGTGCGGCACCGTGCGGCGTGGGCCGTCCACAAGTTTTTTCAGGATCGAGGATTCTCGTGGATCCATACACCAATCATCACAGCCAGTGACGCCGAAGGCGCCGGCGCGATGTTCAACGTCACGACTTCTATGGAAGAGAGGGGGGGGAAGTACGTCCTCAAGAACGACGACCCTTCGGGCGATTTTTTTGGGAAGCCGTCGTTTCTCACTGTCAGCGGACAACTCAATGTCGAGACGCAGTGCCTCGGTTTGACCAACGTCTACACTTTCGGGCCGACGTTTCGCGCTGAGAACTCGAATACGGCAAGGCACCTCGCGGAGTTTTGGATGATTGAGCCGGAGCAGGCGTTCTGCGACATCGAGGGCAACATGAACCTTGCCGAAGAGTTCGTGCGTGAAGTCATCCAAGACGCGCTCGACAACCGCGCAGACGACCTCGAGTTTTTTGACAAAAGGATCGAGCCGAACCTGCTTGCGACGCTTAAGCACGTTGTTTCTTCACAGTTTGAAAGAATCACCTACACGCAAGCCGTGGACATGCTCAATAACAGCGGCGAGAACTTTGAGTTCCCTGTCTCGTGGGGCACCGATCTGCAGAGCGAGCACGAGCGCTGGCTCACGGAGACGAAGATCGGAAAACCCGTCATCGTCACTGACTATCCAAAGGAGATCAAGGCCTTCTATATGTATCAGAACGACGATGGGAAGACCGTGCGCGCGATGGACGTGCTGGTTCCGCGCATCGGTGAGTTGATTGGAGGATCGCAACGCGAGGACAGGCTCGACGTATTAGAAAAGCGCATCGTTGAACAAGGGCTGCCTAAAGATGCTTACTGGTGGTATCTCGATTTGCGCCGTTATGGTTCTGCACCGCACGCGGGTTTTGGTCTTGGATTTGAAAGACTCATCATGTATCTCACCGGAATGAAGAACATCCGCGACGTCATCCCCTTCCACCGCTCCGTCGGCCAGGCGGAGTTCTAAGAAATCAAATGAAATGGCTCAAGCGCCGGATGGACGAGCGCGTGATGTCGGAGATCAGGCGCCAGAAGCGACTGATCCTTGCGGGTCTTGCGTGCTCTGTCGGTGCAGCGTCTCTCATGAGTGTGACGGCCGCGCTCATCAGGCAGATTGAACCGCTGTTCAAGAGCCAAGACGCGCAAGGACTCCGCCTTCTCGCACTTGCTGTCGTCGTCGTCTTTGGAGTCCGCTATTTTTTGACGCGCGGACAGCTTTATTACATGGGAAAAGCGGCGGCGCGACTGGCGGGTGACTTGCGCGTTCGCCTTTTCGAAAAGATTCAGCGGCTTCCTGTCAGTTATTTCAATGAAAAGAAGGCGGGTTCGATCCAGAGCACTCTGACGAACGACGTCAACGTCTTCCAGATCGCCGTCACTTCTGTGCGCGACGCTATCGATGGACCATTCAAAATAATTATGGGTGTCGTGCTCATCTTTTATTGGCAGTGGCAACTCGCCCTCGTCGGCATTCTCGTGTTCCCTATCATGGCGAAACTCATTCAGAGGAACGCGACCAAGATGAAGTTCGCGCAGGTCGATGTGCAAGAGAGCCTTGGAACGCTGACGGCTATGATGCACGAGCAACTTTCAGGCACTAGGATCGTCAAAGCGTTTGGCGCGGAGACCGCGGTCACGGCACAATTCTCCCACCTCGTCGACGACTGGTTCAAGAAGCAGACGCTCGCCGTCAAGAGGATGTCGAAACTAAGGCCGATGGTCGAGTTTCTCGGCGCTACCGCAATTGCTCTTACTGTCGTCGTCTGCAGTTTCCTGTTGGCGGGCGGTCAAATCGAGATTGGCAACCTCCTCGCGTTCATATTTTCACTTGACATCATCAACCAAGGCTTTCGAAACGTAGGACAACTCAATCAGACGCTCGCGCAGGTGCAAGCGGCCACCGACCGCATTTACGATGAGGTCTTGAGCGCACCAGAAACGATCGACGATGCGAGCGGCGCAATCGAACTCAGCGACACGAAGGGCCGCGTCGAGTTTCAGAACGTCGGTTTCACTTATCCCGATGGCACGAGGGCTCTTCAAGACGTGAGTTTTGTGATCGAACCTGGCACGTCTTTGGCGCTTGTGGGACCGAGCGGTGCAGGAAAATCCACCATCGCCGATCTTCTCTTGCGTTTTTACGATCCGACGGAAGGGCGCATCCTCTACGACGGCACGGACGTCCGCGAACTCAAAGTCCATTGGTACAGGTCGCAAATCGGTGTCGTCCCGCAGCAGACCTTTCTCTTCGCAGGAACCATTGCAGATAACCTGAGGCTCGGAAAACAGGATGCGTCCAACGAACAGATTCAGGCGGCAGCGAGGGCCGCCCACGCCGATGTCTTCATCGAACAGACGCCTGACAGGTACGAGACCCGGATGGGTGAGAGGGGGGTGAGGCTCAGCGGCGGTGAAGGGCAGCGGCTGGCCATCGCACGCGCGCTCGTGCGCAGCCCCAAAGTGCTCTTGCTGGACGAGGCGACCAGTAATCTCGACGCGCACAGCGAAAAAGTCGTCACCGACGCTTTGACCGAGATCATGCGGTCGCGCAGCACGCTCTTCATTGCCCACAGGTTGACGACGGCGGCGCGTGCTACAAAAATCGTCGTGCTACGAAAGGGCGAAGTTCTCGAAACAGGCTCCCACCAAGAACTAATGGACAAGGGGGGGGCATACGCCGGAATGTACGCGGCATTTACAAGTGGGGTGTTCAGTGGCGACATCGACTGAAGCATCGCTCGTCGCGCGCGAACTCACATGCGGCTACGGGAGCAAAGTGGTGCTTTCTTCCGTGAGCCTCGCTGTCACTCCGGGAGAGGTCACTGCGTTCCTTGGTCCTAACGGGAGCGGCAAGTCGACCCTTATGAAAACTCTCGCAGGCGCGATCCGTCCGCTGGCGGGGGGGGCGACGCTGTGCGGAGAAGACATCGGCGCGCTTTCCAAGCGGGAGATCGCACGGCGCATCGGTTACGTTCCGCAGACAGAGTCCCCCGCTTTCGACTTCACCGTGAGCGAGATTGTGACGATGGGACGCATCCCCCACTCCGAAGGCTTGTTTGAAACTCAAGAGGACGCCACGGCGGTCGAGGACGCCATGCTCCAAGCGGACTGCATCAATATTAAGTCCCGGCCCCTCAGCCAACTGAGCGGCGGCGAAGCCCAGCGCGCCAGGATCGCACGAGCCCTCGCCCAGCAGGC
>CAYYZP010000431.1:0-3220 GCA_964476165.1 uncultured Fimbriimonadaceae bacterium | reverse complement strand
CGTGAGGTGCAAAGCGCCCTTTTCTCGCTCGGCTCAGAACTTGCAGATGATAAGTGCAAGTTTGTAGCGGGAAACCTAGAATCATTGACAGGCTCGCTTGAGGCCTCGATCGACGAAATGTCAGATAAAATGGAGCCGTTGAGGAACTTTATCCTTCCGGGGGGAACCATGGAGTCGGCAAGATTGCACCTCGCGCGGACCGTTTGTCGGCGCGCAGAGCGAACGGTCGTTGCCCTTACACAAGATCAAAAAGTGAGGCCCGAGGTTTTGATATTCATGAATAGGCTTTCAGACTGGCTGTTTTGCGCGGCCCGTTACGCGAACCATGCCGCCGGGCGGGCGGACGTTTTATGGAAGGGAGGAGGATCGTGCTGATCGCGCTCGTCTGCATCGCGGCCCTCGCACAGGATCCGCCAAAAGAGATCACAGCGGCCAAAGTGATCTCCAACATGCTGGCGCGTTACTACTCGGCCGCAACACTGGTCGGAACGATCAAAACGGAGACCAAAGACGACGCGGGATCAATACTGTTTACAACAGAAGTCGCCTATGAGCGGCCTTCGAAAATCTACGTCGCACAAGACCGCAAGGGCCGCAACGGCCTCAACCATCTGCTCGTCAGTGACGGAGTGGACTTCGCGTATGACCCCCCCCGCTCGACTCCCGTCAAGCCCAAGCCGCTCGAAAGGCTCTTCGAGCCGGTTACAATTAAGAACTTCGCTGAAACTTGGTCGCACAAGATCGGCGACATCTATGCGGTCGGGCACTCGTCCCTTGAATTCTGCGTGTCTCTCGATGTGGTCATCGCCCACGAAACGCACCTCCTCGAACTGAAAACGCAGATGGCGACTTATGAACTCAAAGGCGTAGAAGACTACAAAGGGCGGAAGGCGTATCGGATCACGGGCACTTGGCGCCAGAGCCTCAACGCCATACCAACAGGAAATTTCACCATGCTGATCGGGGCAGAGTTCGACCTTCTTTCCTTCACCCTTAAAGAAAAGTACGAAGTGGGCACCAAGAAAGACGTCAGTTTCACACAGACCGAAATTTGCGACGTTAGGGTAGGAGGGACGGTCTCGGCAGACCTTTTCAAGGTCAGATGACGTCTAGTCTTATAGGTCTACTCCTTGGATCCCACAGGGTAGATTAGGGTCGTTTTATGGTAGCGTGTTTTGGATTCGGTGAACTCAAAAAGGGCATGAGGGCCCGCGTGGCCGCCGTCACTGGCGATTCGGCTGAGACCGCGCGCTTGGTCGAACTTGGATTAACCCCAGGAACCGAATTCACCGTCACGAAGATCGCTCCTCTCGGTGACCCGATCGAGATCAGCCTGAGAGGCTACCGGCTCTGCCTCCGAAAAAGGGAGAGTTCAGAGATTCTCCTTGAGTCGATAAGCGAGTGCTGACCGTCCAGGAAAGCCGGGTACAAACGCCGATTGTCGCCCTCGTCGGCAACCCCAATTCGGGCAAGACAAGCCTCTTCAACGCGCTGACCGGCGCTCGCCAAAAGATCGGCAACTATCCGGGCGTGACCGTCGAAAAGGTTTCGGGCGTTTTACGCGTCGGCCAACGCGACATCGAGTGTGTCGACGTTCCTGGCCTTTATTCAATGACTGCGGTCTCGGCGGACGAGGCGGTCGCCGCCGCTGTAATCGAGGCGACCGGCCACGGCGAAGCGCCTGATCTTTTGATCGTGGTCCTCGATGCGTCCAACCTCGAGCGCAACCTCTTCTTTTATTCGCAGGTCGTCGAGTCGGGTCTGCCCGTCGTGGCCGTGCTGACGATGACGGACATGCTCGAAAAAGAAGGGAAGTCGCTTGACATTGAGGTCCTTGCGAGCCATATTGGTGCGGAGGCGGTCGCCGTCGTCGCGCACAAGAACATCGGCGTCGACGCGCTGAAACTGGCGATTAATCGAGCACTGCACGAACACACCGCGCCGAATCTCGATGTTGGTTTCCCGGAGGCCGTCACAAAGGCAGTCGATCAGGTCTTGTCTGTATGCCCCCACCTTGATCGGGACAAAGTGCGCAGATTGATTCTGAACGACGACGCCTCGTCCCACGATCGGCTTGAAGAGAAGACGAAATCAGCGGTCTTGTACGCGCGGTCCCAACTTTTGGGAGAGTCTGCACAAGGAAAAACGATCGATGCCCAGGCGCGCTATGCGTGGGCGGCAAAGGTCTCGCGGGAGTCGATCAAGACCGTCAGGGCCATAGGCAAAACCTCGACCGAGCGCCTCGACTGGCTATTGACCCACAGGTTTTTCGGCCTCATCGTTTTCATCGCGGTCATGTACCTCGTCTTCCAGTCCATCTACACGCTCGCAGGGCCGTTAATGGGGCTGATCGAATCCGGGATCGACTGGATGAAATCCATCGTCGCACCGGCCTTTGCATCGATGCCCGTGTTGCAGTCGTTGGTGATCGACGGAGTCATCACGGGGATCGGCGCGGTGCTCGTTTTCCTCCCGCAGATATGCATTCTCTTTTTCTTCATTGCGGTCTTGGAGGGCACGGGATATCTGGGCCGCGCGGCGTTCTTGATGGACCGCTTGCTTGGGTGGTGCGGACTTAATGGGCGGGCATTTATTCCGTTGCTGTCCAGTTTTGCCTGCGCGGTGCCGGGGATCATGGCGGCGCGGGTGATGCCCGACGCGAAAAGCCGTTTGGCGACGATCATGGTCGCGCCGTTGATGAGTTGCAGCGCACGGTTGCCCGTCTATATTCTTTTGATCGGTGCGTTCATCGAACCGAAATACGGCGCTGCTTGGGCAGGGTTTTCGCTGTTCATGATGCACTTTGTGGGGCTCTTCGTGGCGATCCCGGTGGTGTTTGTTTTGAACAAGGGCGTGCTGAGAGGGAAGCGGCTACCGTTCACTCTCGAACTCCCGCGCTATCAGAGCCCGCGCTGGAAAGACGTGTTGATATCGGTGTACACCCGCGCGCGCATGTTCTTGCAGACCGCCGGGACGATCATTTTTGCGATGTCTATCGTCATCTGGGCGCTGCTGTTCTTCCCGCGGAGCGACGAGGCGATGGCGAGTTACCGCGCTGAATACGCCAATCTTCCAGTGTCCCAACAGACGCTTTATTCAGAAGGGAACTACGTAGCGCAACAACAGTTGCGGGACTCCTATCTTGGCCGCTTCGGTCGTGCGATAGAGCCTGTATTCGTTCCTGCGGGGTTCGACTGGCGGCTGACGACCGGGATTCTCG
>CAYYZP010000430.1:0-4152 GCA_964476165.1 uncultured Fimbriimonadaceae bacterium | reverse complement strand
CGAGCGGTTCAAGATTCCTATCAAGTTGATCGGGATGGGGGAGAAGGCAGACGATTTGAGGGACTTTGACTCCGGACAGTTCAGCGAACAGTTGTTCGCGTGACATTCTCTTTCAGTACAGAAGTCCGCGCGCCGATAGCCAAACTTCAATCTAGACTTTCCGTAATAGAAAGCGCGGTCGAGCCCGCGCACTCCCAAATTAAGTCAACTTCCGAAACTGGTGTTTTCCGACGCGGAGGGTTTTGCCTTTGATGTCCCCCACCGGGAGCGAGGCGAAGGGGTCGGTGATCTTTTCGGAGTCCAGCGAGACGGCGCCGGCCTGCATAAGGCGGCGTGCCTCGGCGTTGGACTTTGCCAGACCCAGGGACGAAACAAGCAGAGCGATGGCGACGGTGCCGTCGTCTCCCATCGCCTCGGCAGGAACCTCGGCTGGCTCGGCTCCCGCAGGCTGGTTCCGCTTCGAAAACGTTTCGACAAAGTAGTTCTCTGCCTCCTCTGCTGCGGTGGGGGAGTGGTAGAGGGCGACGATCTCCTTGGCGAGGGCGACTTTTGCGTCTCGCGGGTTTTTGCCCCCCTCCAACATTTCGCGCACGGCGTACATCGGCGCATCTGTGCAGAGTTCGAACCAGTTCAGAATTAAATCGTCTGGGATCGACATCGTCTTGCCAAACATGTCGTTCGGCGCATCCACTATGGATACATAGTTGCTAAGCGACTGAGACATCTTCTCCTTCCCATCGGTGCCGACGAGCAACGGCGACAAGACCACGCACTGCGGCACCTGGTTCTCGGCTTCTTGCAGGGTGCGGCCCATGAGGTTGTTGAACTTCTGGTCGTTTCCGCCTAGTTCCACATCCGCTTGAAGAGCCACCGAGTCAGTGCCCTGCATGAGCGGGTACATGAGTTCGTGCAGAGCGATCGGCTGGTGCGCCTCCCAGCGTTTTGAAAAATCATCGCGCTCCATGATTCGCGCGACGGTGACCTTGGCGCACAACTTAAGCCAGTCAGCCGAATCCATCTTCCCCAACCACTCGGAGTTGTATCGCACTTCGGTCTTTTCAATGTCCAAAATACGACCAAACTGCGCCTTGACCGCCTCTACGTTCTGCAAGACTTCCTCTCGCGTCAGTTGCTTGCGCGTCTTGCTCTTGCCCGAAGGATCGCCGATCATGGCGGTGAAATCGCCGATGACCAAGACTGCCTGGTGGCCGAGATTTTGGAAATCGCGCAGTTTGCGCAACACGACGGCCCAACCAAGCGTCACGTCGCGCGCGGTGGGATCGACACCGAGTTTCACTCGCAACGGCCGGCCGAGCCTGAGTTTTTCGGCGAGCGACTCCTCGCTGATGATCTCGATAGCCCCGCGCCGCAGGACGTCCATCTGCTCTTCGACGGTCATGTAAGCGGAGATTCTACTCTCAGCAGAACTGGAACTCGGGGGAGCCGAAGATGAGCCGGGAGACGGCGAGCATGGTGGGCTGGGCGTTCTGTTGCGTAATCCGACCGCCCGAGGCCAACCTTGCCGCTTCGTACAAGGTCTTCATTTTTTCGGCAGGCAACGGAGCGTCGAAAACGGAGACAAGTTTGTCAACGACTGTCTTCCCGTCGTCGCCCTGCAAGTTTCGCGTGATCAATTGGACGAGCGCTCGCGACTGCGGACCGAAGAGCAGGTCTGCGAACTTGATGCGCTCGACCATCGTGGCAGTGCTGATCCACTCGGGGCCGGTCGGCCATCCGGCGACGTCTGGTGGAAACATGAGTTCCATTCCCATTGCTTTTGTCTTCTGTCTCAACTGCCCGGCGACTGCCGCGATCCTGCGCTTGTTGTCCGCTTCTGATGCTTTCATTCGCTGAACAATGGACTCCCCGATCCCAAGCGACCTGGAGGCTGAGACGCAGAAGTCGATCGGGTTCTTGATCTGCCTCCTCATCGCGCGTGGGCTATAGAACTCGTCCATGCTCGCGATTTTTCGGACCAGGCCTTTGACGACCATTCCCTGTTTTTGCCACGCCGTTGCAAGACCCGCGATGAGCACGGGATCAGGGTCGTGATAAACAAACCACTCCCAGATTTTTTTCGTGATGTGTTTCGCCGTCTCGCGGTCGCCTTGTAGGATGGTGATCACGTCGTCGCCGTCCAGGTTTCCCGTCTGTCCAAGCACGGTCTTCAAGCCTGCATCGTGTCGATCCGCCATGACGATGAAGTTTGCCCTTGGACCAGGCTTAACAGTAGGAACTGACCTTCTGCCTCTAGCGACCCCGAAAGTCCATCCGGTGAACGCACGAGCGGCTTCCGCGATGTCTCTTTCCGTGTACTTGTTGTCGACCCCGAGGGTGAACAGTTCCATGACTTCGCGCGCGAAGTTCTCATTGGGGGTGTCCTTGATGTTCTCGTTGTTGTCGAGCCTATAGAGCATGGCCGGGTCCTTGCTGACCTCGGAGAGGAGCGTGCCGAAGGGGCCGGTTGCGTTTTTACGTAGGACCTCGATGTGCCGGAGCATGGTAGGGGAGACGTCCACCTTGGCCGCGCTGGTCGCGAAGTGGTCGTGCCAAAAGATCGTCATCTTCTGTTCGAACGGACGACGCGTTGCGAGCAGCCGCAGATACCACCAGACCTGCAAGGCGGGGATAGGAATCTGTCCATTGTCGGGATTGGCGAACGTCGAGACGTCGATGTCGAATCCCTCGTCGGTGCTTTCGTAATCGAGCAGTTTGTCAATCGCGGCTTCGAGACCTTTCGCTCCATAAAACTCCAGTTCGGCTTCGCTGGCGCCGAGTCCGAACCGACGAAGGAGATGAGCGACTTTGACCTGTTGGGTTTGCTCGACCATGATTGAAAGGACGCTTGGATTACGCCTTGGTTCAGAAGCGATTATTAAAGGCAGAAAGCCCTGCCTAAAGGCAGGGCTCCCTGGTCAGTACTTGTTAAGGCTCAAATCTCAGGAACGTTTGTTGCCTTAAAAGTCGCCTCGTTCACGAATTTGAACAAGGAGCTTCCCTGGTAGTCGGCCTTGAGCGCATAACGCACTTGCTGGCCGTTCTTTGTTTTGCGGATCATCTTGGTCTTTTTGACCATGTTCTCCGGTACGTCGACATGCTTTCGAGTTTTCAAGTTATAGAACTGCATTATCCTCCTCGGCAATCTCCATTGGATCGCTATGGGAGCCGCTTTGCTCCCAAGTGCCTCAGGGCGACCCAGGTTCAAGCGTCCTCAGACAGTTTGCACAGGTTCGAACCTGGTTCGCAAGGCTAGGACGTACTTTTCTAGGCCAATTTTGACTTTGTTTTGCACATTTTCAGGTTCAAATGTGGGGAACTGGCCTTTTGGCGGGTTTGAGAGAGCAACAAAGAGGCCCGGCGCTCGTTTCGAGCGCTGGGCCTCTAAGGGTTGAGTTCGCTTTATTGAAGGGTGATTTTGACGGTTCGCTCAATGGCTTTACCGTCGACCATCCTGACATAAGTGATCGTCACATCGTCACCGACTTCAACGGCGTTGATCTGGAGCACGACGTCTTGGCCGGTTGAGATTTTTGTCCCGTTGACCTTTGTAATGACGTCGCCTTGTTTCAGTCCTGACTTGTCAGAGAGCGATCCTTTCCTAACCGTTTCAATAAGCGCACCAACGAGACCGCCCGGAAGGCCGTATTGTTTGCGCGTCGTATCGTCAACGTCGAAGAGTGTGATGCCGAGGGACGGCCTTTGCTCCTGCAGGAAGTCCCGCATATTCGGTGGAATCTGGTCGAACGGAGTCTGTTCGTGTTCGGACTGCGGCGCCATCTGCGGGCGCTCGTCGAAGGTGGGGGCTTTCAGGATGACGCTCGTCGACTTTGTCTCGCCTTTGCGCACATAAATGACGTCGACCTTGTCGTTGGGCGAAAGCGCGATCATGTTGACGCGAAGGTCTGTCTCATTCGTTATCGCAGTTTTTCCGATCATGGTGATGACGTCACCGATTTGAATGCCAGCCTCTGCAGCAGGATCACCCGGAGTGACTCTTTCGACGTATGCGCCTCTCAGATTGAGTTCCTTTGCCTCATACGGCTTAAGGTCGCGCGGAGCGATCCCCATCATGCCGCGATCAAACTTTCCAGTCTCGATCAGCTCATTGGCGATGACCTTGACGAGGTTGCTGGGGATCGCGAAGCCGATGCC
>CAYYZP010000429.1:0-2762 GCA_964476165.1 uncultured Fimbriimonadaceae bacterium | reverse complement strand
GACTTCCTGAACAACCGTGGCACACGGGGGGGAGTTAGGGTCGGGGGTTATGGGTTTTGGGTGAAGAGTCGAAAGTCGAGAGTCAGTCCCCGCGTCTCAGTCCTCACGTGTCAGTCCCCGCGGATCGCGATTAGTTCTTTCATTAGGCTGCTCGATCCGAACGAGTCGTAAAGCCTCTCGTAGACCGAGAAGAGCCGGTCGTAGCGGTTGGCGTCGTGTGGGTCTGGCACGTACACTTTGTCTTTGAATCCTGTCATCGCCCCCACCGCGTCTAATACGAGACCGCCCCCCCCGCCGCTACCTGCCGACTTCCGCCGTCCCGCCGATCCCCCCCCCACCACAGCGCCGAAGATTGCTGCGCCGAGGGCGCAGGCTTGCTCGGTCCTTGGAAGTTTGATGGGTCTTTGCAGAACGTCGGAATAGATTTGGAGGAGCTGAGGGCTTTTCTCGGCGACACCACCGCAGGCGATTATCTCATCGATCGCGACGCCTGACGCCACCAGTCGCTCGACTATTTTTCGTGCGCCGAAGGCGGTGGCTTCAATCAGCGCGCGGTAGACCTCGTGCGGTTGGGTGGCCAGCGTTTGCCCGACCAACAAACCCGTCAACGCCTGGTCGGAAAGCACGCTGCGGCAACCGTTGTTCCAGTCGAGTGCGACGATCCCGGACTCACCCACCCGCAGACGTGAAGCCTGTGCCGAGAGTTCTTCGTGCGTCTGTCCTGGGCAAAGGCCGTTCACGAACCAATCGAGCAAGTCCCCCACCGCGGCCTGGCCCGCCTCGATTCCGAGCATCCCGGGGATGACCGAGCCGTCCACGATCCCAGATATCCCGACGATGTCCCCCACCCGACCGTCGTTCGGAGCGACCAGGACGTCACACGCGCTGGTGCCGATGATTTTGACCAGCGTGCCTGGCTTTACGCCGCACCCGACCGCGCCAGCGTGGGCGTCGATCAGACCGACAGCGACAGGGGTGCCAGCGCGCAGACCGGTCGCGGCAGCGACTTCTTGACAAAGCACGCCCGCGCATTGGTCGGAAGTCTGTGCGACACGCGGCAGAGACCGTTTAACGGCAACGAGAATGGGATCGAGCGCCTCCAAAAACCGGTCGTCGGGCCACCCCCCCCAAGATTCGGAGTACAGCCCTTTGTGGCCTGCAGCACACACGTTTCTCGCGGCGCTCGAGTGATCTTTGCACCCAGTGAGCCACGCGACGACCCAATCGATCGACTCCATCCATGTTGCGGAGGTTTGAAAAACCAAAGGAGACGAGCGGGCGCACTTCAGAGCCTTGGACCAGAACCACTCGGACGAATATGCCCCGCCGCATTTAGAGAGATAGGGCCGACCTTGTGCATTGGCCAAGTGAGAAATCTCCTCCGCCTCGTCCAACGCCGTGTGGTCTTTCCAGAGCCACGCCTGCGCTGCCAGTTCGTCACGCCACTGGTCTAAGTCCGCAAGCGCGCGACAGTCTTGCAAGACGGGCAAAGGCGTCGAGGCGGTCGCGTCCAGCCCGATACCGATGACGTCGTGTGAATGATAAGCGACTTCTTTAAGCGCGCGCACAACGGCAGTGCGATAGTCGGCAGGTCTTTGGCGTGCAAGATAAACGTCATTCGGGAGGGAACTTACGCCATCGTCTCCCGAAGGGTAGGACGCGACGGCGGTCGCGATCTCTTCGCCGGTTAAAACATCGACGAGCAGCGCTCTCGCGCTGCTCGTCCCGAGGTCGATCCCGATGGCGGTGGGCATCTCTACCCAAGACTACCATCGGCACGGTTATGTCTTAGAGGGCGGGCTCGATCGGAATTATCTTGATTGGTCCAGGAACGACGTCCGCCGCAACATCTGGCGAGACGATCCTTTCACGCCAACTCTTGATCCTGATCGTGATGTACGGTTGGTCGCCAGGCATTCCCGGAGGAAGGTTCTTGACGAGCGAAGGCACCTGATAGATGTTGGGGACGTTGGTTCCCATGTCGAAGAAGTTGGCCACAAACGTCCCAAGGATCTGGTTCTGCTTCGCGCTCTTGATGGTTCCTTGTGCATAGAAGGCACCGGCCATCTTGATCTGGGCGTCGCCAGAACCAGTCGCGAGGTTCATGTTCTTTCCTGCGATGAGGCCGAGCGCCGTGGTCGTCGGGAAGGTTTCACCTGCTCGTGGCAGCAGGTTGTTGCCGACGTAGATGTCACCTGTTGTATAGATCGTTCCGACACCCTTGTACCGGAGTTCAGGAAGGCCGTTGATAGCGAGGTTACCCGTCACTTTGACGATGCCTTTGACTTCGAGGAGCGCAGGCTCCACGATCTTCGCGCCCACTTTGACTGGAGGCGTATATTTGATTCTGTTGCCATCCGAGTCTTGGTAATCGAACGCCGCTGTCTTATCGTTGATCGCCGTGATCGGAATGCTGAGCGCTGTTTCATTGAGGAAGTTCTGCTCGTTGTCCCAAACAGTTCCTTCCGAGTCCTGATACTCCTGGGCACCAATGCCGGAGATGACTGGGAAGTTGATGTCCAAGTTATTGAGGTCATAGGAGTTCGAGGTGCCGTTGTCGCTAAAGACCGAAGACGAGCCTGCCGTTCCTGTAAACCCGTCGCTGACGAAGGAGCCATCGAGCGTGCCCTTCATGTTGATGAGCGGGTCTGTGGACGATCCGACCGCGGCGGTTCCGCTGATACCGACCAGGCCGTGTGCGGCTCGAAGTTCTGCCTGTAGAGTCTCGCGGCCACCGATGACGAGCGGGCTGGGGATCATCG
>CAYYZP010000428.1:0-5983 GCA_964476165.1 uncultured Fimbriimonadaceae bacterium | reverse complement strand
CTCCATGAAATACTCAACGTCGTCCACAAAAGTTCGCGCTAGCCTCACGGCGTTCACCCCCACCTCGAGCGCACGCTCCTTAGTCATCTTAAGTTTGTGGTCGAGGTGCGACTTGCTCACACCTAGGCCGGTGTGGATGCGCGGTCGTGCGGCGGGTTTCAGTGCCAAAGCCGCGCTCTCGATGTCCTTAGTGACGGCCCTCGTCAAACCGCAAATAGTCACGTCGCGCAGTTCTTTGGACAGAGTGTTGACGCTCTCGAAATCTCCGGGAGAAGAAATTGGAAACCCTGCCTCGATGACGTTGACTCCGAGGTCTTGGAGCATGCGCCCGATCTCAAGTTTTTGCGCCATGTTGAGGCGCACTCCGGGGCTCTGTTCGCCATCGCGCAAAGTGGTATCGAAAATCGCGACCTTGTTTGCCAATTTCCCGCCTCCATCCATTATAGACGGACAACCATGCGATTTTCGGTAGAATCGAGGGCAGACCTATGGCAACTGTAGACATCAAATTGACGGCGAAGGGCGGGCAATCGGGCGAGGCATGGATTTGGCGGCTCTCCAAGGAGTTCGAGATAAAGGTGAACATTGTTAAGGCGAGCATCGACACTGACTTTGGTTGGGCGCAGATTCGGCTCGAGGGCCCGGTCGAGGAGATCCAGCGGGCGACGGCCTGGCTGATGACGACCGGGCTTCACGTCGAGGCGGAGCAGCGCGCCGTCGGATCGTGAAACTTCAAGCGCCGTCGATCCCGGCGGGCTTCGACGACTTTTGGCTCGATGCTGTCCACGAAGCGAAGCAGGTCGGCGCGGAGTTTAATCGGACACCGCAGACAGACGTGCGACGAGACGGGTTTCAGATTGACTTCATTAGTTTTCAATCGGTAGGCGGTCGCACGATTCAAGGGTGGTTTGCGTTTCCATTGGAGAAAATGATCTCTCCAGGATTCCTCTGGATCGCACCCTATGGCCGATGGTCAATGTTGCCGAACGAATACGGGACTCGCGATGGAATGTGCAGTCTCAGTTTCAATTTTTTTGGTGCGCCTGCGTTTCATCGGGAGGAGTACAGCCAGGAGCGCGGGTATTTTGCTGAAGGCATCGATTCTCCAGAATCATCGGTGTTCCGTCGCATGTTCCAAGATTGCGCCGTTGCGTTTTCCGTCTTGCAGGCACAGGAAGAGTGCAACGCGCAGCAGGTGGGGGCGATGGGAATGAGCCAGGGTGGGGGAATGGCGATCTGGATTGGGGCGCATCTAACTTCTGTCCGCGCGATCTGTGCCGACATGGCCTTCGGCGCAGCCCGCGCAACAGTTTTCGAACACGAAGTTCGGCGCTACCCGCTCAAGGAAGTTTCCGACTATATGGCACAGTCGCCCACGCACAGAGAGAAGGCGTTGCGGACGATGTCGTTCTTTGACACGATCCATCTCGCAACTCGCTGCAAAGTGCCGACGATGTTGACCTACGGCACGAAGGACCCCGCTGTCAAGGAGTTTGAGGTTCGGTCGATCTTTGGCGCCCTTGCTGGAGAAAAGGTGATCGAGGCGATCGACGGTGGGCACGATTGGCACGAATCAATGATCGAGCGCAACCGCGAGTGGTTGCTTTCACACTTCTAAGGTGTCTTGATCGGCGCAAACCTGACCCTGGACGATTGCATGTCGAAAGAAACGACGCACCGCGCGAAGAAGCCCGAACCGAGGTTTCCATAGGGCATCCCGCGCAGCATCTGGACGACAGGGTTTGTCAGTGCGATGTCGCCGATCGTGATGATGCCATCGAACGTCGCTTCGACGAACGGAAAGCGCCCTGTCACCGAAGCCGCGACTCCTCGGTTCTTTCCCCCCCCCGGCGACTTCAAAGGTAGCGCGATGAAGAACGGGGAGCCCGTATCCAGGACGCAGAACACCTTTTTGCCGTTGGCGTCGATATCGATTCCCGGAACCCCTGCTGCAAACTCCATTGGTGACGAACCCTCTTCGCCCAGTGCTCCTTCTTCGATGACGAGACGCTTCCCCGGAAGGTCTACGGTCACGATGTAACCGTCAAAGTCCGTGAGACTCATCACGCCGTCCGCTCTGATCGCGGAAAAGATTGCACGATCGGCAAGGGCGACGACGGACCTATCAAAAAACTTGAAGTTCCCGCATCGCAGTTCTTTAATGTTCGCTTTCGGCGCTTCAAATTTGGATTCGCTGCCTGGGGCGGAGACGATTGTCGTCCCGGTCTTTGGGAGCCGGAGCCGCTGGACGAGGTCAGCGCTGACGAAAGTGTGCGTGCTGGCGGTGTCGAAGACGAACCGGAACGGGCCGTCGCCGTTGATGAACACGGAAACTATGGGGCGACCCGTCGACAGGTCCATCAGAAGGGTCGTGGTTTCCTTTTCTTGCGCGAACGCGATCGACGCAAAAGTCGCGGCTAAAAGAAGGCCTGTCTTGCGGTGCGCTCCCATACATGTCCATTAAACACTATTTGGTGCCGGAGAGGTGGTGGAGGTGGGATACAAAGTCTGGATAACTGCTGAGGATCGAGTCGGCGTTGTGGACCACGGTCTCACCTTTTGCGACGAGGCCCGCGATTGCAAAGGCCATTGCGATGCGGTGGTCGTCTTTGGCGTCGATCTCGGTGCCTGTGAGGGGGGTCGGGCCCTCGATGTCCATGCCGTCTTCGTAGGTCTCGACCTGTGCGCCCATTGCCCGCAAGCCTTCAGCCATTTTTTCGATCCGGTCGGTTTCCTTGACTCTCATTTCCTTCGAGTCGCGTATTTTTGTCGTGCCTACACACTGGGTTGCGAGCACTGCTAGAACTGGGATTTCGTCGATGAGCCGCGGGACGAGCGTGCCGTTGATCGTGAATGCGCGCAAGTTGTCGGTGGGGGAAATTGTGATGTCGGCGAACGGCTCACCCATCATTGTTGACTCGTTTGCTAGTTCGATTGCGGCACCTGCGCCTCTTAGAACGTCGAGCACTCCTGTTCGGGTTGGATTGGTGCTCATTTGTTCAAGTGTAATTTCTGAACCATTCAACATGGTGGCGCCGCAAAGGAAAAAGGCCGCGCTGCTGACGTCGGCGGGGGGGGCGAACCGGAACGCGGGCCATGTCGCCCCGCCTTCGACTCCGACTGTAAACTCACCGCGACGGTGCAGTTGTACGCCAAGACCGGTCAGCATTCTTTCGGTATGGTCACGGCTTCGCGAGGGCTCCGTGACCCATGTGGTTCCTTCCGCTTGAAGACCCGCAAGGAGTAGACAACTCTTGATCTGCCCGCTGGAGACCGGGCTCGTGTAGTCGATTCTGTGCAACGGGGAACCGACGATTGTGAGCGGTGCGGTTTCGCCGATAATGTTTGCCCCCATTTGCCGCAAAGGCGTGACTACGCGGCCCATCGGTCTGCGAGAAAGCGAGTCGTCCCCGACGAGCGTCGCAGTTACCCCCACCCGCCCGGCGAGCACGCCGGCCATCAGCCGCATGGTCGTCCCGGAATTGCCGCAATCTAGATACTTGATTGGCGTTCGCAAGTCATGGGGTGCGGTTACCAAGACACGGTCACTAAAACGCTCAACGCCAGCCCCAAGCGCCTCGACTATCGCGAGCGTCGCGCGGCAGTCTTCGCCTTCGAGCGGTCCGATGATTTCAGAACAGCCATCCCGGGCGAGCGCGGCGAAGATATACGCGCGGTGCGTCAATGACTTGTCGCTTGGCGGGCGAATCGTCCCCTGTAATTTCGATGCGCGGGTCACGCGCAGTGTCAATTTTTAGTTCCTCCAACTGCTGGAATCTTCTGTGCGAGGGCACGGAGTTTGTCCCGCGCCTGCTTTTGCAACTGTCCGTATTTTGCAAAGTCGCCCGCACGAAGGGCGGCATCAGCCTGATCTAACAGGGCAGCGATCTCAGCGATTTCGTTGCGGTCTACATCCGTTCGATTGGTCGTCGGAAGATTGACTTGTGCTTTAGTGCCGTCGTCGGTGAGATCGGCCATAGGTGCTGTGCGCGGCATGTCAAAAAGAAGCGCGAGCGCCTGCTCATAGGTGTCCCCCACCACAACGCGGTTTTGCAGACCCAGCACGACTTTTCGAAGTTCTGGGATTGCGCGCGATTTGCTCTCCAAAAACAACGGCTTCACATAAAGCAGGCTACTCCCGAGCGGGATGACCAAAAGGTTTCCAGGCACGATGGACGACTGGTCGTTGTTGAACTGCCGATTGATGTCGGCAACGATCGGGTCTGCGGCGAAACTTGCCTCGATCTGCAACGGCCCCTGCGTCTGAGTGTCGCGCGGGAAACGGTACAGTACGACTTTTCCATAGTCGGCAGGGTCGCAGTGCGCCGCCATCCATCCGATCATGTTGTTCTTGGTGCGTGGGCTGAACGGTCGGATGAGCATGAACCCGTCCTTTTTCGATCCTGGGAGCCGCATCTGCACGTAATAGGGCGCGATCTGCTCCTGCACCCCCCCCCGACCGATCTCGAGCGGCACCTGCCAGGCGTCCTCGTTGCTGAGGAACTTTGTGGGGTCGGTCACGTGGTACTGCGCCATGACTTCCGACTGCACCGCAAAAAGGTCTTCGGGATAACGGACGTGCTGCTTGACGGTGGGGGATGCTTTTTCAAACGGCACGACAAGTCCAGGGAAAACCTTCATCCACACTTTGAGTACAGGTTCGTTCTCGTCCATCGCATAGGCCGTCATGTCGCCCGAATAAGCGTCGATGACGACCTTCACAGAGTTGCGGACATAGTTGACGATTCCGCCATCGAGGTACGAGTAATCGCTGTAGGGAACCATCGCGGAACTCGTGTAGGCGTCCATGATCCAGACGACTCGGCCCCGGTCGAGAACAACGTAAGGGTCCTGGTCAAACTTGAGAAACGGATACACCGCTCGCGCGCGGTCGAGGATGTCCCTGTGAAAGACGATCTTTGATTTGTCGGTCAAGTCCTTGGTAGTGTAAAGTTTGATCTCTCCGAGGATGGAACTGAACGCGAACTTCGTCATTCCGCCGGAGATGGGCACGCCGCGCGTCCCGTTCCACGTGTGCGTCTGATCCGTCTCGCCGGGATAGTCGAACTCTTGGAGTTTGGTATTGAGCAGGACGTAGCCTTCCTTCTCTTTCGAGCCAGATGGGAAGTGCGCGAAGTAAATGCGCTGTTCTTCGACGCGGAACACGTTTCCTTGTTGGGGGGGGAAGTTCGCGAGCCAATAGCGCGGCTGGCCGGGTGCGATCGCTTCGTTCGCAGGCGCGACGACTACGCCAAAGCCGTGCGTGTAGCGCAGGT
This sequence comes from uncultured Fimbriimonadaceae bacterium, assembly GCA_964476165.1. GTDB lineage: Bacteria > Armatimonadota > Fimbriimonadia > Fimbriimonadales > Fimbriimonadaceae > JADFMN01. The sequence goes on along the minus strand of CAYYZP010000428.1, from coordinate 707 downwards.
GCTGGTTCTGCCAGTTCTGCGAATTTGGCGCGACGCCGTCGTAGTTGATGTCGCGCGGGGCGAGCATGACCAAGCGTTGGACCCCTTCGATCATGTACCGGTCCACATCGACGTCGTAGAACCGATAATAGGGTCGCAATGACTGGCGTTCGTCGAACACACGCCCAAGGACCGTGGGGTCCCAGAGCCGCATTGCATCGAGTGTGGTGCGCGAGGTGGCGACCTCCAACTTCGTCGGCTCGGGCGACACGGCAAAATCGTGGACCTCGAACTTGTCCAGCCCATAAGCCTTCCTTGTGGCGGTGATCGCGCGCGTCGCAAACTCTTTTTCATACGCTAATACGTTTGGTGCGACCGTATACGCTTGGGTGAACCCTGGCACGAATCCGAGAAGCACCAGCCACGAGACGATGAGGGTCGCCCCCCCCCATATGGTCACTCGCCACGGTTTCCAGAGTTTAGCGTTGAGCATGACGAGTACGCCAAGGATCACACACATCGCGGCGATCACGCCATAGAACTTTACGGCCTGGTTTTGTGCGTATCCCGGCCCGACGAACTGCACGTTGCTTTGCAGTGTGACCATGAACCGTGACAGATTGGTCTGGACGCCGAGCGCAATCAGTGCAAGGCCGCCCAAGATGCTGATGTGCGTCCGTCGCGGGCCCTGTGCCAGTTGAATCTTGGCGATCTTTGCGAGCGCGGCC
>CAYYZP010000427.1:0-3221 GCA_964476165.1 uncultured Fimbriimonadaceae bacterium | reverse complement strand
CATGTCCGATGCGCTGGAGGCGGCCCTTAAGTTTTTCCGGAACCAGTTTGTTTTGTCGTCCCGTGCGCGAGAGTACTGCGAACGGAGAGAATTGTCTGACGACATTTTAGAAAGGTGGGAGGTTGGATACGCGCCGGACGTAGGCGATTTACTTGCACATGAACTTAAGAAGAGCGGATTTTCGCTGAGCGACTGCAAAGAAGTGTCGCTCGTCGATGGCAGTGAGCAGATCGGATACGGTGACCGGTTCCGTGGACGCCTGATGTTTCCGATAAGGGACGAGACAGGGCACGTCGTGGGGTTTGGCGGACGAGTGATCGGCGACGGCCAGCCCAAGTACATAAACAGTTCCGAGTCGCCGCTTTTTAACAAAAGCAAGACGCTCTACGGGATGCACCGCGCGAAGGAATCGGTGCGGGCGCTTGGGCAGGTGGTCGTGGTCGAGGGATATTTGGACGTCATCGCTTGCCACGAGGCAGGAGTCAGTAACACGGTCGCTACGCTGGGGACTTCGCTCTCAGAACAGCACGTCAAGAAACTTGGGTTGCTTTGTGACGAAGTCGTTCTTCTTTACGATAGCGACGAGGCTGGGCAGAAGGCCGCCGAACGCGCGGTCGAGATGTTCTTGGCGCAACGCACGAAGATCCGCGTTGCCCTCATGGCGCAAGGCGAAGACCCAGACACTTTACTTCATAGCAAAGGGCCGGGAGCGGTCAAAGAAGCCGTGTCATCAGGGATCGAGCCCGTCGACTTTTTAATACAGAGGATCGGATTGCGCCTGAGTCCTGAAAAGGAAGAGTATTGGAGCGCGGTTACAGAAGTGTTGTCTCGGCTTGCGAACCCGCTCGAGGTCGAGCGCCACTTGATGCCGCTCGCACAGAAATATCCGTTCATGCGCGATCCGGAGCGGGCGGCAAAGGCGCTGCGCGGAATGGTCCGCAACGCGGCGGCATCGACTAAGGGAGTACAGGCGAGTACTAAGCGTCCCGAAGTCTCAAGGGATATGCAGATTCCTTCTGGGCTCGAGTCGGCGCCGTTCCGATGTCTGGAGTCTCGCACCGACCGTGCGGCGGTCTGGGAAATCTGCACCGACACAGAACTCTTTATTACCGAGCCAGGTAGGCGATTGGCCGCCGCGCTCAAAGGGATATCGGACATGGTCAGCCACGACGCGCCGCTTGACCAGATCGTTTCTGCCATCCAGGACGAAGCGGATCGTGAAGCCTTTGTCGCGGTCGTGATGAAGGACGACGCCCAGTGGGACATCCACGAGGTCGCAGGTCGGCTGAAGGCGAGAAAGGACGAGATCAACGTCCGGTTGTCTTTGGGTGGCGCGGCCCAGTCCGACGCCGGTCTGAAGGCCCTCTCTGACCGTCTCCGAGTCATGAAAGGAGCCGCGACCGCCCCGAACCGCGAAACGGAAGAAGATGACGACCCGTATGCCTAGGCACTCTCGTCTGTAGCAGATAGAGGAGCGCAGTTGGCAGAACAGAGCCCTATGGTATTGCACAGGAGACTATCGCGGATCGGCGCACCGATAGACGAAACGTTACACAGTTGGATGTGCCGAATCGGGCAGATACCGATGATGACTGCGGAACAAGAAAGGCTCGTCGCGGCGTGCTGTTTCACAGGTTGTCAATCGTGTCGTCAGGCGCTCGTGGAGGCGAACCTTCGACTTGTCGTCAGTGTTGCGAAAAAATACGTGGGACGCGGAGTGTCGTTGCCCGATCTCATTCAAGAGGGCAACGTCGGTCTCGTCCGCGCGGCAGAAAAGTTTGATCCATCGCGCGGTTGTCGCTTTTGCACTTATGCGACGTGGTGGATCAGGCAAGCGGTGTTGCGAAACATCGTGGACTATTCTCGGACGATCCGAATTCCTGCGCACGTCGTACACAGACAGGCCGAGATTTTGCGAGCGATCTCTCAACTGACACAACTCAATGGTAGAAGGCCGTCGATTGAAGAGATTGCGAAAGAAGTGAGGATTTCCGCAAAGAAAGTCAAGGAGGCGCTTGCAGAAGTTCCGGGCGCGGTCTCGTTCGACGATCCAGGTTTTAAAGAAGGATTGCTTGTTCCGATCGGGGACGAAGGACAACATTTGGTGCTCCAGCGATTGTGCAACGCCGTCATTTTTGACGCGATCGCTGAACTGCCTGAAAGGGAGCAGAACGTGCTGAGGTATCGGTTTGGACTTGACGGAAGCGATCCGCGCACTCTTGCCCAGGTCGCGCAGGCCATGGGGCTGACTCGCGAGCGCGTGCGGCAGATCGAGAGGAGCGCGCTATTGCAGTTGGGCGCGCCCGACAAAGCGAAGAAGTTCCGGGCCTATTGGGACTGAAACGGCCAGCCAGAGTCGGGAGGGAAGAACCCGAATTTTCGACATCTTTTGGGCTGGGTCCACTCGGTTTCGTTGAATGGGGTTCCATCGAGTTCACGGACTTCGGCGCCCACTTCTCGGGCCATTAATATCCCTGCCGCCGCGTCATAGAGCCGCACGCCGTTGGTGATGAGGACGCGGTAGCCCCCGTTCAGGAAGAGGCTCGCCTCGACGACGAACGCGCCGATGTGGCGCGGTTTACCTGGGTGGGGGGGGACGCCGGACATTCTCACGTCTCCATATCCTACGAGTTCGTGTGGCAACAGTTCTCCTGTTCTCAGTGGCTTGATTCGTGAGCCATTGAGGAACGCTCCCCCACCCAAAGTGGCCGTAAACGTCCATCCGAGTTCGGGGACGCAGATGCAGCCGATTTGTATTTTGTCTTCGTGAAAGAGCGCGGCAGTGACTCCCCATAATGGTTGGCCGAAAGCGTAGTTCGAAGTCCCGTCGATCGGGTCGATCATCCAGAGCCCGTGCTCGTTTGGAGGTTCGTATCCGTGCTCTTCTCCCCAGATCGCGGCCCTCGATCCCATGGCCCTGATCTCTCCGCGGATGAGATTTTCCGCTTCGCGGTCGGCGCTGGTGACGATGCTTCCGTCTGGTTTTAGTTCTCGTTTTATGTTGGGTTTTGCTTCCAGTGCGAGCCGTGCTGCCTTTGCGCAGGCACTCTCGAGGCCCGCAAGCAGTCGGAGATAGTCCGTCACGCCCGATTATGGCACCACAAGCGTGGCACAAGCAGACCTGGAGGTCCGCGAAACAAGGGCGGGCCAGGAGGTCTGCACTACAAGATTGGATCGGGTATCTTCTTGGTTCGGTAAAGTTACGGGATGGCACTTGGACA
>CAYYZP010000426.1:0-2217 GCA_964476165.1 uncultured Fimbriimonadaceae bacterium | reverse complement strand
TTAAAGGCGAAGTGCCAGTCGGAACCGAGTTCACAATTCCGTTCGGCAAGGCGCAGGTCTTGCGTGAAGGCGAAGATGTCACTCTTGTCGCATACAGCCGCATGACGCAGGAGTGTCTGCACGCCGCCGATCTTTTGGCCGAGCAGGGTATCAGCGCAGAGGTCGTCGATGTGCGATCGCTCTTGCCGCTTGACATGGATACGATCGCCACATCGGTCGCCAAGACGAGCCGCGCGGTTGTCGTGTATGAAGATTGGCGAAGTGGAGGCTTCGGCGCAGAGATCGCGGCGCGCATCGGCGAAGAGTGCTTTGACGACCTCGATGCCCCGGTTGGTCGCGTGGGGGGACTCAACGTCCCGACACCGTATGCGCGAAACCTCGAAATCGAGTGTATTCCCAAGCCCGAGGACGTGGTCGCAGCGGTCCAGAAACTGCGCTAGGACTACTCGAGCGCCTGTGTGAACACGGCCTTGATGACTTCGTCGGGAGACGTCCTTCCAGCGAGGACTTTTGCTTTTCCGTCTTCAAGCATTGAGATGTACCCTTGCTGGCGCACGATCTCCATCATTGGTTTATAGTCCAACTTCTGGGCGACGGCGTGCTTGAACTCTCTCGTGCCGATGATTAGTTCAAAGATTCCGATACGTCCCTTGAAACCGGTCATTTTGCACACAGGACATCCTGCGCCTTCCAGCAGTTTCGCTCCCTTCATGTCTTCTGGCCCGATGCCGATCATTTCGAGGTCTTCTCGCGTATAGCGAGCAGGCTGGGCGCACTTGACACAGACCGTTCGCACAAGGCGCTGGGCGAGGATTGCGGTGATCACGCCCCCCACCAAGTACGGCTCGGCTCCCATATCGAACATTCTTCCGATCGTCTCAGCGGCGTTGTTCGTGTGGATCGTCGTCAAAACCAAGTGGCCCGTGAGACCGGCCTGTATGCCGATGGAGAGCGATTCCGAGTCGCGCATTTCGCCGACCATCATGATGTCGGGGTCTTGGCGGAGGAACGACCGCATGACGCGAGGGAAGGTGAGCCTTTCCGTCACCTGAACCTGCATGATGTTCTCGTCGAACTCGTATTCGATCGGGTCCTCGACCGTGACGATGTTCCTCTGTTTGGAGTCCAGTAGGTTGAGCGATGCGTAAAGCGTGGAAGTTTTTCCTGAGCCGGTCGGACCTGTGACGACGATGAGACCGTAAGGCACAGTGATTGCCCGTTCCCAGTTCTTGCGCAGTTCTTCTGGCATTCCGAGGTCCGAGAGTTTGACCTTCATCGACTGTGGGTCGAGAAGACGCATGACAAACTTTTCGCCGTTAAGGCTGGGCACGCACGAGGCACGAGCGCTAAGCCTTCGCGTGTCGAACTCCATGTCGATGCGACCGTCTTGGGGCTCGCGCTGTTCGTCGATCCTCATTCCTGCAGCAAGTTTGAGCCTTGCCACGACGTTGCTGGCTTGCTCAGGCGGGAGCGCGCCGACCTCATGCAAGATGCCGTCCTGGCGGTAGCGGATCCTGAGTTGGTTCCGTTCTGGCTGGAGGTGGATGTCGCTCGTGCCCGTGTTGAGCGCGTTCATCATGATGTTGTCCACGATGCCGACCGCGATGGACATCTCGTTGCCGCCCATCTCGCGCACGTTGCCCTGGTCGCGAATGATCAGCCGGAAGCGCTTCGCTGCCCCCCAGTTGCCCTGTTCCTCTAATCCCATGTCTGTAGGCTGTAGGATACTCGGTTTGAAACTGGCATATACTTCGTGCCTTCGCTTCACTACTAGGGGTAGCGGCCAAATGAATCGAATCGGGGGGAGCGTGACAGTCGTTTGACACCGCGCTGTTCGCGGTTGCGAGGCCAGGGTGATCGCCATCCCGGGCCGAACCTGTCCCGAACTTGTTTAGGAATCGAAGGAAGCGATCACCCTCGTGGCAGAACAGATGTAGTTTTATGTCAGGTTAGTCGACACGATGGTACGTGACGCCTTCGGATTCGGCATTACCGCCTGCGATATACGTTTCGCTCCTCCAGAATGAATCAGGATCAACAACCTGATTTCGAAACTCTGTTGATGCGCAACGCTAAGATCCTGAAGATTGGTGGCCGAGTGAAACTCGAATGTGTAAGTCCCTGGCGACTTCTCCCCGGAAAAGAGGAGCCTCGGCTGATTTCCCAAAGGACAATAGTGGATCGCCATCAAGGCGCTCAAGTCCATGTGATAAAGCG
>CAYYZP010000425.1:0-2711 GCA_964476165.1 uncultured Fimbriimonadaceae bacterium | reverse complement strand
TTTCCCCTTGGTCTAAATCGTCTTTTTTTTCTGATTGAGCCAGCGGCTCGTTTTTGCCAGTTGTCTCCGGCTCTTCGTCTCTTCTGTTTTTTGGCATGGTGGGCCGTCTTTTGGTTGGTCTGTACGGGCGTTCGCCAGCGTCCAGGCTCTGCCGCCCTACCGAGCGCCGACGTACGGTTAAAGTCTCGAATCGGCTACTGACAGCGACTTCAGAACACACAGATTATGGCAGAACGCCTTCCTTGAGCCTCAAAAAAGCCAGGACTCCCGCTAAATTTGCCGGGGAGGGTTGCCGAAGATTCAACTGTAGACCCCTAACCAGGGGGAAACGGAAATGCATATTCTCACATCGATGGCGATGGCGCTTGGGGTTCCCGTTAGGGTTCCAGAGGAAGGTTTGCCTTTGCCAATGAATGGACAGGCGCCATTTGAGGTGAACACGGGGCCACCCTGTCCCGGGGCGCCACCGCTGATTGAAGCGGCAGGCGTCCAGAAGGAAGTTCAAGCCAATGAGCAGACGCCTCAGGCAGAGTTACTGGACCTTCTGGACGAAATCATCGCTTTAGACAGCGATGGTGGGCCGATCCGCAAAGACCGTCCAAACGCTACCTCCGATCTTGCCGGCCACATTGGCGACATCAAAGCCGAGTTTGACAAAGTTGATTTTAGCAGGGTGCTTGGCGCGCTCGGCATTCAAATTCCGATTACTCTTCAGGATATCAGGCAATTTCGTACAGAAATCGCTGGCAAGATCGTTTCTGCTGGATTGCCCCCCAATCTTCGAGGGCTGCTTTCTAAGTTTCTTCATTTGACAGAGCCAGTCGAAGCGACGATCGAGCCGATCGGTCCGATAGTCGGTGCGGGGGGGGATGAAGACATCTCCGAGGTGCCGAATCTTGCGGATGCACCAGTAGTTGCAGACGATCCTCTATCGCTAGTGGTCGTTGTAACACCCGAAACCATTGAACCCTCATTAGCATTGGAGATCGATTTAGAGACCAAACCGATTGAGCATGTGCAAGTTGGTCGGCGCATCTTTGATCGTGAAAGCGAACGCGTCGAGGATGTGCCGCGACAAGCGCCGCTCCGCATTCATCAGCGCCTTATCGACCGACTTGCGCAGATTCAGGCGAAGGAAGCATTTTATCAAGATCGTCCAGGCTTGGCTCTCGGGCTCCACGAACCTGAACCGAAGCCGATGTCGCTTGGTCGCCCCGAGACTGCTCCCTCGCCGGGCCTTGCACTTGGAAGACCGGACTTCGTTACGCCTAGGCCCCTAGCTCCGCCAATTTTGGGCCGCCACGAGATTGAATTCAATCACGCGAACCTTTATGCCATCTTTGCCGCGCCTGGATCCGACAAAAGCCGCATCGGTCGCGTGCTCGCAGACTTGAATTTCGTGGACCTCGACATCTCTGACATTGCTCTCTCGTTACCAAAAATTGCAACCGGTCTTCCACCTGCCGCACCAATTGTCGAGATCACGCAGGCAACTCCCCCACCCGTGGTTGAAACGCTGAGGCCGGTTGCGATTGAAGAAACTGCAATCGACGCGTTCAATGAGGACTGGCCGTTCGTCAAGAAGGAAGTGAGACGACAGCCGCAAGTGATTTTGGACAGTACAAGCGATTTAACAAAGCCGACTAATGCGTCCAAAGAAAGCAAAGCGATTGCCAGCGACGCGAAACATCAAGACCGATTGCACGAATCGAAAGAAGTCGAGATTTCTGGTTCCAAAGATGCCGCTGTGACAATCGGCGACCAGAATCCAAAACCAATTGCAATCAAGTCACCGCAGTCAGATGCAACAATTGAGACTGAAATCCTCGTGACCGACGATCCGAAGTCGATCAAGCCAGAGGTTTCGCTTGGTCAGACAATTCGGACAGCAGTCCACGAGCCGACCAGGGAATCCAGCCGCGTCCTCGCCCACACACAGGTTGCCGCGATACATGAGCGAGTGATCGAAACGATCCAAGAAATGATGGCATCGAAAGGAAACGGGCGCACGATCATCCGTCTTCACCCCGAAGAAATGGGCTCGATCACGGTCGAAGTCCGGTCAAACGGGCAACACGTGGACGCCAGAGTCTCAGCCAGCGACGACCGAGTAAGGACAGCGCTGAACAACCAACGCCCCGACCTGGTCCAAAGCGTCGAAAGCCGTGGACTCAACCTTGACAGTTTTTCCGTGAGCAAAGAAAGCGACAACCCGTTTGGCAGAGGACAAAACCAAAACCAGGCGGCAAGACAAGACTTTGAGCGCGCGGTGGTCCTTTCAGGTCACCGCAACGACACCCCCACCGTGGCCGCCGGGCCGCGAAACGACGTAACGTTCCGCAAAGGCGGACTTGACACTTTGGCATAAAGAGGAAAAAATGTTCCCAGTAACACCAATGGACGGAGATATGTACTACGGCAACAAGCCGGTACCCAAGAAAGACGATCTCGACATGAAGACGTTTATGCGCCTTCTCACTGTCCAACTCGTCAATCAAAACCCGACGGAGCCCATGAACGACCGCGACTTCTTTGCGCAGATGGCGCAACTCGGGCAGGTCCAAGGGCTCGACAAAGTCCAGGCGTCGGTCGACATGGCCCAAGCCGCGAGCCTGATCGGCAAGACTGTGGCGGCCGTGAGGCCGTTCACACAGACCGATCTGGCGTTCGACAGCATCGCTTACGGCAAGGTCGAGCGCATCACGATCAAG
>CAYYZP010000424.1:0-6363 GCA_964476165.1 uncultured Fimbriimonadaceae bacterium | reverse complement strand
CTGAGACCATGCGGATCAATCTCGAAAACGCAGACGCGCTTTTTGGCGGCATGTACGCGACTTTGGAGACGCTCAAATCAAACCTCATAAGCGGAAACACGGCGCTTATCTCAGACAGTGACATCGGCGCATTGCAAACTGCAGTTGACGCGACCAATGTCGCACGAGGAAAGACCGGAATCAAATTACAGGAGATCCAGCGCCTGCGCGCAGAAGGAGAACGGCGCGTGGACGAACTGACCATTGCGATTTCCGAAAACGAAGACATCGATTTGGCGACAGCGATCACGCAGATGCAGCAGGCCGAGACCGCCTATACCGCCGCCCTTCAGGTGGCAGGTCAAGGGTTCCGTCTCAGCCTCATGGACTTCCTAAGATGAAAACTATGACCTTTGAAACAGCACGGTTCGGAACCATCGATTACATCGAAGACGATGTGGTGGCGATGCAGGGAGGGCTCGTCGGGTTTCCCAACCTTTTGACCTTTGTCCTACTCCAGCACAAGGAGGGGAGCCCGTTCAGGTGGCTCCAGTGCCTCGAGGAGAACTCCGTCGCGTTCTTAGTCGTCGACCCAGGCAATTTCGTCGCCAATTACGCCCCTGAGATACCGGATTCGTGGATCGAGAGCCTTGAAATTCAGGAGGAGACCCCGAGGCTCGTCTATACTATCGTGTCGATCCCGCCAGGAAAGCCCGAAGAAATGACTTTGAACCTTGCAGGTCCCATCGTCATTAATCTGGTGAACAGGCGGGCCAAGCAGATCGTCCTTGAGGACGAGCGTTACCCGATCAAGCACAGGGCTTTTGAAGCGGCGCAACGTGTGCCGGCCGCCGCCTAGGACACGGCAGGAGTCGACGGAGCCACGGAGGGCGAACCAGCGTGCTGGTACTGACAAGAAAAGTCAATCAGAGCATCATCATCGGAGACGACATTGAGATCGTCGTCCTTGAGGTGCGCGGGGAGCAGATTCGCCTCGGCATCAAGGCGCCCCGCAACGTCGTAGTCCACCGCAAGGAGATCTACGAACAGATCGTAGAGGAAAACAGGGGCGCGGCGAACATCGATCCTGCCGACGTCCCCGAGTAAATTTTAAGTATGCGCCGTGGTTGGAAGAAAAGGTTCCTCGATGTCTGGCCGTACGCATCGACCGTGACGACGCTCATGTTTTCGGTCGCAGCGATGGTGGGCGCTTTCATTGCATGGCAGAGCGGCGCGGATCGCGCCATCACCTATGTCCTTGCCATCGTCGATCCTTCGATGGCCGGCATCGCCCTCTTGCTCACTTGCGTCGTCCTGCCCGAGGTGTTTATCGGCGTCCATTATCGGCTCCCCCACGTCGTCGCTCTTCCGACGCTCTATGTCGTTTTCGTCTACGGAATCAAGTCCTTGTCCAACAGTTCGTATTCCGCCATTCTCAGGTTCGATGGATCGAACCGGCTCGACCTCGTTTGGACTCAGATCGGAGTGTTGGTCGGAGTCTGGGTCGTTCTTTGCATTGTTCTCAGTGTCATCGGTGCCCTCGGTGTCAAGCAGACCGACGTAAAATAGCCGTCTCCATGCTGGTTCACTTTGGTATCGACCTCCTCCGCGCGGAATGGGAAAGGGCGGACGTGTGCGTCGGTACCTTCGACGGTGTCCATCTTGGGCACCGACAAGTCATCCTCACGGCGCTCGAAAATGCGAAGCAGTCGAGCAAGCCGTGTGTGCTCGTCACGTTCGATCGGCACCCGGCGTCAGTACTCGCGCCCGACCGCAAGCCCGCCGCCATTGCCACCCTCGGTCAGAACATGGAACAGTTTCGGCACCTCGGAGTTCCTGTCTGCATTGTCCTGAAGTTTGATCAGCATCTCGCCATGGTGGAGGCTGAACAGTTTTTGGGAGAAGTCCTCGTCGGTGCGATCAAGGCGGACGAGATCGTCATCGGGCACGACTTCGCGATGGGGCGCGGTCGGGTGGGGGACGCCGCGTGGCTCTCGCAACGTATCAAGACGACCGTAGTGCCGCCGTTCCAGATCGAGGGTCAGCGGGTCAGTAGTTCAGAGGTCCGGAGAAGCATTTCGTCCGGCGATGTAGTCACGGCTGGAGCGCTCCTTGGGCGACCCTGGGCGCTCGAAGGGGTCGTTGTCAAGGGCCAACAGATAGGCAGAACGCTTGGATATCCTACGATCAACATCGCTCGCTCGGCGGAGCAGGTCATGCCAGCCCACGGCATCTACGGTGGGACGTGCCGCACTCCTCTCGGCGCTTTCAAGGCCGCTGTGAGCATCGGTGTTCGCCCGGCGGTCGGCGGCTCTGCACGAACGATCGAGGCCTTTCTCTTGGACTTTCCAGGGACCGACATTTATGGCGCGAACGTCGAGTTGAGGTTTTATACAAGAATGAGAGAAGAGCGTGATTTTCCCGACATCGAGGCGCTCAAGGCCCAGATCAGTGAGGACGTTTCCCAGGTCGTCCGAACAGTGCCCTCGCCTTCAACGTAATGGGATTAACGATGAGAAAGTGGATCGTGGGATCGTCGCTGGTGGTCGTCGCGGGTCTTGTCGTACTGTTTTTCGCCACCGGGCCAGACGATACAGACTTGATCAACCAGGCGATCAATGAGTCGGTTGTGGCGAGCAAGGAAGGGAAGCCCGGCAGTGTGCTTGAGCATTTGAGCCGCTCCCTATCGTTCAACGGCATGGCGGTCACTGACCGCACCGAGATCGCAAAATACATTCGTTTGGCCAGGCCGGAAGTGGTATTCAGCACCTTTCACCCTGAAATCGACGGCGACACCGCCAAGGTCAAAGCGGACGTCTCCGTCAAGATCAACTACTTTAGCCTCCAACTCGATGAAACGGTCAGAGACGTTGAGGTCACCCTGGCGAGGGAGACCGGCTTTCGCTGGTTGGTGTTCCCAGCCTCAAAGTGGCGGATCACCTCTGTTTCGGCCCCCGAACTCCCCCTAAGAGAAGCGGCTTTTCCATAGGACTTCGCCCACTTGGGGCAAACCCGCGTTATAATGCGTGAAGCGGCACGAGAGTGCCGATCCGAGTGGTGAAAAAATGAAGAAACTATTGACACTATTGGCGCTCACGACAATCGTGGGCGTTTTCCTCGTAGGCTGTGCGCCGAAGGAAGATGCGGCTACTCCTGCAACTGACCCAGCTCCGCAGGTCGAGACTCCGGCGGCGGAAGCCCCGGCTACTGAAGCCCCGGCTACGGACGCTCCGGCAACGGAAGCTCCTGCTGAAGGTAAGTAAGGGCAACGAATCAACGACGGACGGGCTCCAGAGATGGGGCCCGTCGTATTTTAAGTTGCCTTGCGGTGCTTGCTCTCGGCCCGTTGTTTGATCGCCGCGAGCACACCGTCCATATTCTTGACGACGATCCCATGGACGACCTTTTTGACGAGCGGCCCGAGACCTGGCACCACATACTCATAGTCAAGCACGCTGTCAAAGCGGGTACCCCCACCTTCTTCTTTGAACTTCCAACTTCCTGCGAGACTGTCGTAGTCGCCCTTCACTTGCGTAAACACGCACGAGAACATGGCGTCGTCCCAATGGTCTTCTTGACGCCAACGAATCTTTAGACCAAAAGTAGGGATGACCCCCACCCAGTCGCTAACGATCCGTTCGCCATCGCGCTCGACGACCGTGAGTGACTGCACGTCCGACATGTACTCGGGAAATGACTCGTTGTCCTTGGCGACCGCATAGGTGTGGGCGACCGGGGCATCGACCCAGACGAACGTCTCGACTCGTGGCATGGCAACCATTGTGGCCCTTTCCCACTCTGAAGACGGGTCAGGCGGTCTTGAAGCCAGGCCGAGTGCCCGAACCCGGTATCCTGGAGTGCCCGGTGGGTCTTCATGCGAACGTGAACCAGACTCCAAACGTTCAACTAATAAAGATGCGACTCCGACTGACGATCCTTGCGCTTGCCCTGTGGTTTGCGCTCCCGGCGCTTGCCCAGGAGCCCGTTTCTCCTGCGCCCCAGACAACAAAGGCCGACAGAGCCCACCAGAGGGCCATCGAGAGCGACAAAGCGATGGGAGAGGAGTTTTCCAAGCGCATCGCAAAAGAAGTCGAGTTCTCAGAGGACAAGGAAAAAGTCGCCCGTGTCGAGAGGATCGGCAATGAGTTCGCCGACATCGCCAATGCGACCTCCGTCGAAGTGACGTGGGGAGACAAGAGGCTCTCACCGTTCGATTACACGTTTCACGTCATCAAGGGTAAGGACGTCAATGCCTTCTCTGTTCCGGGCGGATACATCTATGTCTACGAGGGCTTGGTCGATTTTGCAGAGACGGACGACGAACTTGCGTCGGTAATCGCGCACGAGGTCGCGCACGCTTCCTTGCGCCACATCCCAACCATGCAACAGGAGCAAGGGAAATTCGACATCATGAACCTCGCCGCCGTGCTTGCGGCGATCTGGTCCAAGAAGGACGCGACAAACATTTTGATCCCCGTCGGAGTCGCCAATCAGGCCGTAAGGAGCGGTTGGAGCGTGAACGCGGAGAAGGCCGCTGACTATGCAGGCGTCCAATATATGCGCAAGAGCCAATATAACATGCTTGGATCACTGACCTTTATGGAAAGGCTCGGATACCAGAATCGGTTTAATCCGGAGATCAACTGGGGCATTTTCGAGTCCCATCCCCCCACCGAGGAGCGGGCGCAAGAAATGCTCATGCACCTGCGTGCCGCCAACGTCCAGATGTTGAGAAGCGCCACGTCGACGAGTCTTCGCGCTAAGAACAAGATCGGCGACTCGGGCATCGAACTTTGGTTTGGAAGTTACAAGGTCCACGTTTTCTCCGGCGACGACGCACAAGTGCGAGCGGACCGGGCCGTCGATCGGCTGAACGTTTTCTGCGACGCCATCCCCGCGCTTTACGAACTTGAAGTGAGGAACGAACACGACGTTTATGGCAAGAACAGATCCTTGTTTGTTGTGACCGCAGACGATGCGTCTGCCCAAGGGAAGTCAGTTACAGAGTGCGTCGACGCGGTCAAGAACTCACTCAAGTCCGCGGTTTTCGACCTCAGTTACCGGGCTTGGACCGCTCGACTGAAAACATCCGCATCTTAGACAGGCCCTTTTCGACGGCGTCCAATACCCTTTGTGAAGTCTCCCGTCCGTGAAAGGCGAGCGTTGCTTCGTAGCCCCCACGGTCGTAGTCTTCAGGCTCAAGAATGTATCCGATCCAACCATTGCAATGGCTCACGACCACAGTGTGTGGAAAACCCCATTTTTTGCCCAATGCCACGATTCTTCGCCCCAGTTCGCTAGTCGGCTCGCCGGGGATGCCGACGACTACAAGGTCACCGAGTCGCAAGAGCGAAACATGGGCTTTGGTCGGCGCAAACTTCTCGATTAGAACCTGATCGAACGGTTCTGACGCCCCATAAGTCTTGGCAAAGTCAGGATGGGGAACGGGTCGGGCGAGAGCGATGTCTTCAGTCAAATACGCCATCGTGGCACCCGCAGACGACAAGTCCCATACCTGAGCACTCTTCAATCCTGCAGAGAGTTTGTCCACAATGTTTTGGCACTTTTCCACATCCGTCGTCCCGGCCAGTTCTGGCGTGACATCGCCGATCGCTCCCGGTAGAACAATGCCTCCGACATGTGCCGCATAGCGGCCAGGCCAATCGCCGTCGGTCTTGAGATTTTTTGCTCCTAGCACTGTTCCGTGGGCGGGAAAAAAGGTGATCAAAGGCTTTCCTTCTAGAGTCAGATAGGTGGCGGTCTTGTCTGGAACTGCGCCCTCACGACGTCCTTGGTTGGCATCGACGGTTGCCGTGGCCAGCATCAATCGCCGGGCATCGATCCCCTTTGAGTTAATCGCTGCATTGATCCCGTCGGCGATTTTGTCGGCGTACCAATCGAGCCACTTTCTCTTGAACGTCGCGATGCCAGGGACCTTGAAAGTCATGCGGTCATTGAGCATTTGGCTGTCTGGTGCGCTGTGCGTGTGAGTAGCGACCAACATGAGCCGAACGTCAGGCATCCGCTTATGTACGGCGTCGACGAGACTCTCGGGAATTGTGAGCATCTCGACAGACACCAGAGCACAGCCCGGACGAGTCGATGGTCCAAACAAGAACGTCCGCGCATAGAGCCGTTCGCCACCCGGCTCGAAGACCGCCTCACCGCGCTCCGTGTATCCCCCAAGCGTCAGTAGTTCGGGGGGTGTGATATCGGTTTGGGACGTCTTGAAAACAAGATCATCCTGGACCAGTAAAACGGCAAGAAGAGCGGTGAGCAACCAAGAGAAACCGTACCCGGAAGCAGGCATGATCGTCTGCTAAAATGCGACCGATGGGTTTTCGGGTCAAGGTGGACAACGAAACTCCGAGCACAGAGCCTGGG
>CAYYZP010000423.1:0-6592 GCA_964476165.1 uncultured Fimbriimonadaceae bacterium | reverse complement strand
TTACTGGCTTTGCTCAAGAGGCGAAGATCGCCGTGGGAGACGTGCTGTTGCTGACCTGCGAGGAGGAGGCGACGCTCAACAAGGAGTACACGGTGACGAGCCAGGGCGTCGTTTTGGTCGATTTTTTGGGCGCGGTGCTGGTCAAGGATTTGACGGAGGCGCAGTGCGCGGAGGCGATCAAGAAGCGGCTCATAAACGACCGTATCCTGCGCGAGGCGACGGTGAGGGTCAAGATCGTCAGCCGACAGAACGACCCAGTCTTGTTCAGCGGTGCGGTCAAGGTGAGCGGCAAGCGAAACTATTCGTCGGGACTGCGACTTTCCGACATTGTGAGGGCCGCCAGCCCGACTGGAGCCGCAGACCTCAAGCGCGTGGAGGTCCGGTCGAGGGACGGAAAAGTCGTCGTTTGCGATTTCACTTCCTTTGATCCAGCGACCAACGAGAACAATCCGCTGATGAGGCCCGGCGACGAAGTCGTCTTCCGCAGTAAGGCCGAGCCTGGCATTATCGTCGTGCTTGGCGGCGTTTCGAATCCGGGGGGGGTGACGTATGCGTCTGGGATGACGGTGCGCACGGCGATCGCGAAGGCCGGTGGGTTCTCCTCTGGCGCCGTTGTCTCGCGTGTCCGGTTGGAACGGGGGGGGAATCCGCCCGTTTATCTCGACCTGAGCCGACCAGAAATGGATGCGCCGATCATTGAGGGAGACAGGGTGTTCGTCGAGATTTCGGCGCAGCGAAAATACATCATGGTCAGCGGCGCGGTCGTGCGCGGGGGATTTATTGAACTTACATCCGGCATGACGCTATCCAAGGCGATCAAAGCGAGCGGTGGCGTGACCGTGGCTGCAGAAGAAGGCCGCGTCCTGCTAACCAGGCAAGGAAGCACCGAGGCGACGAAGTACGATTTGCAGATGATCGGATCGGGTGGGATCGCCGATCCGATTCTCATGGCCGGAGACAAGGTCACCGTCGCTACGAAGAAGAAAAGGAGCAACGAGGCGATCAAGTCGCTGAGTTACCTCGTCCTGCTCTACATCCTTTTGGGCAAATGAATTGGGACCGCAGCAAAGGTCGGCCCGAGCCGATCAGGGCCCTCAACAGAATCATCGAACGGGAGAACGATGAGCCACTGATCGACATACGGAAGGGCGCAAAGAAGGCGCTCATTTTTCGGGAATCGACGATTCCTTACGCGAGAAAAAGGGTCGTCGAGATGCTCGATCAAGCGACGAGGTCGCTCCCCAAGGGCTATTACCTCAGCGTGACGGAGGCATGGAGACCGATCGAAAGGCAGCGATTGATCTACGAATCGATGTCGAAATTCCTGCTCGAAGTCAAGCCTGACATCGATTATCCGACGCTACGCAGAACCGTGAGCCGGTGGGTCGCGCCCGTCGATCAGAAGGCCCCCCCCGGACACTGCACGGGCGCCGCGCTCGACGTCTATCTCGTCAACGCTAAGAACGAGCCGTACGACGTGACGTCGCCGTTCGAGCGGTTTACTGCGAGCCCGACGTATGTGATCGGTCTGTCAAAGGAGGCACAACGGAACAGGGATCTCCTGGTCAAGATGATGCTGCGCGCGGGATTCAGCAACTGCCGGGACGAGTGGTGGCACTACAGTTTTGGGGACGCAGGCTGGGCCGTGCGCACAGGCAAGAAATCGTGCATTTATGCCCTGGCAGAACTCGACGAAAGCCTGTACAGACGGCAACAGAAGTTATGGGTCATCGAGCGCAAGAAACGAAAAAATCCGTTCAAGACTTCTTGACCGGCGGCGCTATGAATCCGAGAGGCATTTGACCGCCCGTCGGGTGGAACTCTCCGGGGCTCGCGACGATCACATCGACGGCGACCTTTGCAAGCGCGTCGGGTGACAGTTCGATTCTGATGTTCGTCTCGCCTTTCAGTTCGACCGATTCGAACTTGTACCATTTGAAACCGAGGCCATAAAACTCGGTTGGGTTCTCCTTGCAGACGATCGGTTTTTCATTGACTACCAACTTCAAGTGTTCTCTCGCGCTATCGGGCATTGCGGCGGCGACCCAAAACTCGTATCGACCGTTCGCCCTTGGCCTGACTTTGTACGAGGCAAAGAAGTCTTTGTCAGACCTCATCCGCGAATTGAGGACCAGGCAGTCCCCCCCCGACGCTCCAGGCATGCTGTCGACGTCTCCGAAACTCGATTGCTGCGCCCGCTCCGCCTCGATCCACATATACGGGGCCGCGCGGACGGCCAGGGTCTCGAACTGCCTTCTGAGCGCCGTGTAGCCGCCAATGGGGTTTCGCTTGAACGCCTGTGTGCTTTGCGCGAAAAGGAACTGCTGGTCGCCGCCTGGATCGACGAGGTCTCCAAAGTTGCCGAACAATGCCGCCAAATAAAGCACCGTTTCCTGATAGGCGATTTCTGGGATTGGAACGTCCCTGATTCCTGTGATAACGAGCGGGACTTGGGTGACTTCGAGTTCGATGGAATCTTTGCGGATCCTGATGCGCACGTTTTGGCCGTCCAAAGACTCGACGCGGGCTGACCTTGGATCTCCAAGGAAAAGCCTGGTCTGGATCGGCTCCGCCTTGGCCCAAAGTACGGTGTAGTCCCCAGTCTTGCCGCTATAGTAGTAGCCACTGATCGCGCTACCAAAATCCAGTCGGTTCCCGGCCGCTGGTGACGGTAATGTCCAAGTTGCGCCGAACATCCTTGCAGGAATCGCGGGGTTTCGTGCGCCTTCTGGATAGAAAAGCGCGCTTGGCTTCCACTCGGCGTCGCCGCCATCCACAGCCAAAGTCGTGCTCAGAGCAGCGATCTTTGCAAGATCGTTCGCGTCGTTCGCGGAGAAGAACCAAGCCCGTACTCCCACGCCCTTGAGTTCGGTCAGAGCGGTCTCGTAGTCGAGCGGCGCGTCCACTGGTATGCGAATGCTTGAGGCGACGAGCAGTTGGCCCACTCCTGCTTGGAGGACCGTGCTGGCAGGCCGGCAGACTGACTCGATGACGTCGCTGACCGTGCGTGGCGACAACCGGCAAGAGACACCGGCAAGGCCGCTCGCAGGATCGTCATACGGCCCGTTCCAGCCGTCCCACGTCTGAATCACCGGGACTCCGGCGGACTGTTCGATGCTTTTGACGAGTCGTGAAAATCGTCGTTGCGCAGTCGAGCGGGTGACTTCACGAATGTCGTTCCAGACCGACGATCTGTTGCGGTCGGAAGGGTAAATCTTCTCGGCCACCGGATCCCAGAGCGACTCAACGCCTTTCGAGACCGACCAGAGGGGGACAAGTCGCGCGAGGTGCTCCCAAGACTTGATGTCGTGAGCGCCGATGCTCCAGGCTTTGATGCAAGTTGTGACGGACCCGTATTTCTCCAACAAGAATGCTTCGAATTCAAGTCTGAAAAGCATCGAACGGGGAACGAACATCGTGCTGGGAGAAGGGAAGTTCGCGAGCGGTCCCAAGGGATCGATCACACCACGAAACCCGTTGCCCATCTTATGGTCGCCGAACGATCGCAGGAGCGTGTCCCTGTGTTCATCGAAGCCCTCCCAAAAATCGGGCATGGTCAGATCACGAACGACGGGATACAAGAGCAAGACTTGCGGCATCTCGACCCCCGGATCGATGTCCTCGTCCAGCACGCCGTTTGGAGTTAAAAAGTTTTTGGAAATCCTGATCGAGGCGTCGCGCTTGTCGGCGATGACTCCGAGCATCTCGTTTGCGCCAGGGATGGTGGCTTTTGCATGGAGCGCGCCTTCTGTTTCGATCCGGTAACTGCCAGGCTCGACGATGGTTCCAAGGGCCGCTGGCGCAGCCGAAGAAACCGCCAAAAACCATCGTGCGCCAGCCGCTTCGACCAAGGAAACGGCTTCGGTCCAACCTGTGCCGTTTGCAGGAAGTTCGATCACTAAGTCTTTGATGCCTGCCGAAAGCGCCGCCTGGATACTCTCGGTGTCGCCGTTTACACGCGCACCAATCGGCATATAAGGACGGCCGTCCCAAATGAGCGTATTGTTAAAGTTGACCGACCAATTGATGGACTGAGAAAGAGAAAAGGGAGCGCTCAGCGCAAGCGCAAGGGCGAAGAGCATTGTGGGTAAGGCTACCAGACCTTGTTTGTCAGACGGGTAGCATCACCTCGTGGTTTCCTCAAGAACCTCGGTAGCCGATCTGTGCATCAAAACGATTCGGGGACTTTCTATCGACGCCGTTCAAAGGGCCGAATCTGGACATCCGGGAATGCCCCTTGGTGCGGCTCCTATGGCGTTCACCCTATGGGACAGGTTTCTCAAGTTCAGTCCGAGCGATCCATCGTGGTTTGACCGCGACAGGTTCGTCCTCTCGGCTGGTCACGGGAGCATGTTGCAATACTCGCTGCTCCACCTTTTTGGTTACGACTTGAGCATCGAAGAGATCAAGAACTTCAGGCAATGGGGAAGCAAGACACCTGGACACCCAGAGAACCATCTGACACCGGGAGTCGAGATGGCGACCGGCCCGCTGGGCCAAGGGATATCGACGGCGGTCGGCATGGCGCTGGCCGAGCGGTTCCTCGCAGAGCGCTACAACACGGACGAGCACTCGGTCGTCGCGCACCACACCTACGTGATCGCATCGGACGGGGATCTGATGGAAGGGGTTTCTCAGGAAGCATGTTCGTTGGCAGGCCACCATGGTCTTGGAAAACTGATCGTGCTTTACGATTCGAACAACATCACCATCGACGGATCGACGAGCCTCGCGTTCACGGAAGACACCGAGAAGAAGTTTGAGGCGTTGCACTGGCACGTTCAGAACATTGATGGTATGGACACCGAACAAGTGGCGACTGCATTGACAGAAGCGCGACGGGAGTTGCACCGCCCGAGCCTCATCATCGCACGCACGACCATCGGGTTCGGTAGTCCGAACAGGGCAGGCTCCGCGTCTGCGCACGGACAGCCGCTTGGCAAGGACGAGGTCGTTTTGACGAAGTCCGCACTTGGCATTCCTGAGCAACATTTCTTCGTTTCCGAAGAAGCAAAATCCTATTGCGAAGAGTCGGCCCAAAGAGGTGAATTTGCCCGCAAAGAATGGCATGAGACTTTTCAAGAATGGGGCAAAGCGAACCCTGAACTCTTCAAGGAACTTTCAACCGCGATTGCTGGCGAACTACCGTACGGATGGTCGGAGGCGCTCCCAGTTTTTGACATCCCTGTAGCGACGCGCAACGCCAGCAACACGGTTCTTAACCTTTTGGCCAAGCGACTGCCAACGCTCATTTCAGGGTGCGCGGACCTCGCCGGCAGCGTCAAGACGACGATCAAAGACGGCGGCGACATGCAGGCCGCGAACGTTTCGGGTAGGAACATAAACTACGGCGTCCGCGAGCACGCCATGGTCGCCGTCGTCAATGGTATGACCTTGCACGGCGGGGTGCGCGCATTCGGCGGGACGTTTTTGATCTTTAGCGACTATTGCAAGCCGTCCTTGCGGTTGGCGGCTCTGATGAAGTGTCCTTCGGTGTTTCTGTTCTCTCACGATTCGATCGGTCTTGGCGAAGACGGGCCGACGCACCAGCCCGTCGAGCATGTGATGGCGTTGCGCATGGTCCCCAACTTCAACGTGATGCGTCCGGCAGATGGCAACGAGACAGCGATTTGCTGGAAGATAGCGCTCGAATCTAAAGAGACGCCTACTGCTATCTTGCTGACTCGCCAGGACCTGCCTTCGGTCTCGCCGCGCCCGCAGGCGGGGCACCCGGCGGAAAAGGGCGCGTACGTGATCTCTCCGGCAATTGGAAAGCCGTCTGTCGTGATCGTAGCGACAGGGAGCGAGGTTTCGCTCGCCATCGAGGCGCAGAAGGAACTCAAGGAAAGAAGCGTCGATGTCGCGGTGGTGAGTATGCCGTCGTGGTTCGTTTTCGGGCGCCAAAACAGCAAGTACCAGGCGACAGTTTTTCCAAAGGGCGTACCGGTCCTCAGCATCGAAGCGGGCACGACGCTTGGTTGGGAGCGCTATGCGGACTCAAGCATTGGCCTTGATCGGTTTGGCGCTTCAGCGCCCGCAGAAAGGCTGTTTGAAGAGTTTGGGTTCAACGTCAAGAACGTCGTCGAAAAGTGCCTGGACCTGTTAGTATAGGTCAGCGCTTTTTCGTCTTCTTCTTTTTGCCGCCTGGGCCAAGTTCTACACCGATACACTTGTCTGCGAACTCGGCGTTGAACAAGACGTGGTGGGGGAGTTCTCCGCCACTCACGGTCGTCCAGTTGACGCGCTCGAGCGACCAACGCCACCTGATGTCGGGGGGGGTGAAGAGGAACTCGACGCCCTCTTTGAGGATTTCGCCAAGCATCGCCTTGAGGTCTTTGCGCTTGCCGAGGAGGGCTTCGCCAGCCTCATGGCTCGCCACGATTGGGACCGTTAGGCGGATGATGGTCTCCTCTACCGGCTTGGTCTTTGACTTGGCGACCTTTTTGCCTTTGACTTCGCCCTCGGTCGCTAGGTTTTGAGCGGCGACGACGTCGGTCAGCAGTGCCTTGGCGAGTTTTTCCTGGTCTTCTGGCCAGACGTACTCTTTGCCGTCGTGGACGACCTTTGCGAAATGGCCGCTCTCGGCGATGGC
>CAYYZP010000422.1:0-2387 GCA_964476165.1 uncultured Fimbriimonadaceae bacterium | reverse complement strand
CAAAGTGCCGTTGCCGAGTGCGAACCAGATGGCGTGGCACCGGCGGCAGTACTACGCGTTCGTGCATTTTGGGCCAAACACGTTTTCTGGGAACGAGTGGGGGAAGGGGGACGAGGATCCTTCGTCGTTCAATCCTTCTGCTCTTGACTGTCGCCAGTGGTGCCGCACTTTTAAGGAAGCGGGGATGAGCGGCGTGATTATTACGGCGAAGCACCACGACGGTTTCGCTCTGTGGCCGAGCAAGTTTACGACGCACAGCGTGGCTTCTTCGAAATGGCGAGACGGGGGGGGAGACGTTTTGCGCGAACTCAGTAATGCGTGCAAGGAGTACGGGCTGTGGATGGGAGTTTATTTGTCGCCTTGGGACAGGAACCATCCAGCGTATGGGACCGCTGAATATAACGATGAATTTGTTGGAATGCTGCGCGAAGTGTTGACTTCGTATGGCGACATCAAGGAGGTTTGGTTCGACGGCGCGAACGGCGAGGGGCCGAACGGAAAGCGGCAGGTCTATGACTGGACGCGATATGAGTCGACGGTGCGCGAGTACGCACCCAATGCTGTGATCTTCGGCGACGGGGGCGACGTGCGGTGGGTCGGGAACGAAAGCGGATTTGTGGGCGAGACGAACTGGAACTTTCTGCCTTCGGGCCATTGGCCGGGCGACCAGTCGATATACAATTTGCTCTTCGAGGGCGATCCGGGAGGGGACAAGTATTCGCCGGCGGAGTGCGACGTTTCGATCCGGCCCGGGTGGTTCTGGCGTGCTTCTGAAAACGACAAGGTGAAGAGTTTGGAGCAGTTGAAGGAGATTTACTATCGATCGATCGGGCACGGGGCGAACTTGCTTTTGAACGTGCCGCCTGACACAAGGGGGTTGATCCACGAGAACGATATCGCCGCGCTGATGAAGTTCAAGAAGTGGCAGGACGCGACGTTTGCAGAAGACTTGCTTGGCGTATCACACATCGCGGCTGGAAGCAGTGATGCACGTTTTGCGCGATGGGAGTTCGATGAGCCTCGATTGATCGATCATCTAGTCGTCAGTGAATATTTGTCCGCTGGTCAGAAAGTCATGGAGTTTGTCGTGACAAGCGAATCAACCGATTCCGTTGGTTCTGGTCAAATTGAAGTGCTGACGCGTGGGAGCACCATTGGCTACAGGCGAATCATCAAGATCCCGGCAAAAAGAGTGCAGGAGCTGACCATTGAGTTCATCAGCAAAGGAAGTGCACCGGTCATTGCTCATCTCAGCGCGTTCCTAGGTCCGCCGAGTGTCGATATTTCGAGCGAAGCAACGTCTTTTCTTGACAGAACCTCGGTGATTCTAGCCTCAGAAAACTCAGAGGCAGAAATACGATATACCTTGGACGGCAGTGAGCCGGACGCACAGTCGTCGAAATATTTTGAGGCAATCGAGTTAGACAGGTCATGTACGCTGAAGGCGCTAGCGTTTTATGAGGACAAAGAGACTCTTGAGCCGGCGGTGATGAAGTTTAGGAAGTACGAGGTGGGGGACTTGCTTCCGGCGACGGTTTTCATCAAAGCGCCGGAGCCGGGGTTGCGGTTTCGTTATTTTGAGCAAGGCTGGCAGATGCTGGACCAGATGAAGGACGCGGCGGAGACTTCGTCGGGTGTTGCTCCCGACCTGAATCTGGGGATCCGAAGGCGTGACGAGCATTTTGGACTGCAGTTCGAAGGATTGATTACTGCGCCGAGCGACGGGATCTACACCTATGACCTGGAGAGCGACGATGGTTCGCGGCTTTGGATCGACAACCACTTGGTCATCGACAACGACGGGTTGCACGGGATGGTCGCGAAACGAGGTGTGGTCGGTATGCGCGCAGGCTATCACAAGGTGCGGATCGAGTATTTCAACGCGGGTGGGGGGATGGGCCTGAAACTATCGCGGCCCGGGATGCACGGTCCGGAAGAGTTGACGGCCAAGGACTTCTTGCACTGATGTTTGAATGGGATTAGGGGTTAGGGGAGGGACGCTTTGCACATGGAGTTTCCAAACGGATTGAAAGGGGACCTGCCGTAGATGGGTTGCGACAGGCCCCCGGTATGATCGAGGTACTCACTTATCCCTTAGAAAACTTATTCGACTATGAGCGGTCTTATGGTCGTTAGAAGAACGGACGGGGGAAATGTTCCAGGGACTAGGGCCAGGGATCAAGGGTCGAGGGTCAAAAAGAGGAGCAGGCGGTAAGATCGATTTGGCTATGACGGTGCGGGCTGACGTGGTGGGTGGTGCGTGTGCGCTATTGCTTTTGGGCTGCCTTTATTCCAGCGAGAAGATCGTGCGGCCGAAGGCGGACGGCGGCAAGGTCCACGTGACGTATTGGGAGAAGTGGACGGGGATCGAGTTCGAGGCGATCAAG
>CAYYZP010000421.1:0-5900 GCA_964476165.1 uncultured Fimbriimonadaceae bacterium | reverse complement strand
TCGACCATCGCCAGGTCGAGGTTTGAGCCGAACCCCAGTTGCTCGCTTGCGCCGGATTGATCGCTGAACCAGTCCATCGATTGGACGAAAAGATCGAGTTCGATCACGCCCTTTTCTCCAACAATCTTGAGGGTGACGTCGCCCCAGGTCTTGTAACTTCTCGGCCTCGACCAACTGGAATCGATCGTGGCGAACACGCCACCTGGGAACTGGAGCGTGAGCATCGCTGAGTCCTCCCATTCTTGCGAGTACATGTTTTTGCCGACGACGGCATGGACGCTCGTTGGATCCTCTTTGACGATCCTGCGAAGAAGGTCAGCGACGTGGACGACGTGATCGATCATCGCGCCCCCACCTGATTTCTCCTTTTCGACGAACCAGCCGAACGGGCACTTGCCGTGGTTCGTCGCGCAGACCGAAAGGACTTTTCCGATTGCGCCCTGTGCGATTTTTGCGAGTGCGGACTCGAACGCGGGCGAGAACGGGCACGGAAACGCGGTCATCAAGGTCACGCCCGATCCCCCCACCGCTCTTCGGATGCGCTTGAACTGCTCTTGTGAGGCCGCGAGCGGCTTTTCACAGAGGATGTGCTTGCCTTGGCTGGCCGCAAACTCGATAAGTTCGGCGTGGTCGAGGTTCTCTCCTGCGATCACGAGGGAGTCGCTCGCTGTCGCTAAGGAGTCTCTGTTTTCAAAATGTGTGCAACCGTTCGTTTTGGCAAATAACGCGGCAAGAGACGTGTCCTTGTCCCAAACGCCAACAAAAGCAGTGAGCGGCGATCGGTTGCAACACCAGACGTAACTCGGCGCGTGGACGTGGGCGACCCCCAACATCCCAACGCGCAGTGCCATGCAATCTAGTATGGCGCGGCTAGTTTTTCGGCGGCGTGACTGAAGCCGATCGCGCATCACCATCGATCTCGATCGTGAGGTGCCAAGCCTTGTCGTCGTCGATCAGGCCGCTTGCCCGCTCCGGCCACTCGATCAACACGACGTGCGTTGACAAATAGTCCTCAAGACCAAGACCGTGGTGCGTCCTTACGCGGAACAGATCGACGTGCAGTAAAGGGGGATCGGTCGGAAACTCCTGCACAATGTTGAACGTCGGTGAGCGGACCGGGCCGTCAAAGCCGAGTTTTTCCAAGAGTCCACGGACGAGGGTCGTTTTTCCAGCACCCAGAACTCCGTGGAGAAACACGACATCGCCAGGTTTCAAGCGCGTCGCAAAGTCCGCTCCCAACTTTTTCGTCTCCGACTCGTTGGCAAGGACGATCTTGTTCACCGAAGTCCATTATTGCAAAAAAAAGTGGCGTCCAATTTGGAATGGACGCCACGTCAGTGGATCTTTCAGTTAGCGAGTTTTTTGGCCCGGGGTTTGACCCCCGGGCCGTCTTTTCGATTACTTACGGATTCAAGACTATCCACGCAACAGGGCGAGGACGGCTTGTGGAGCGTTGTTCGCCTGTGCAAGGACCGAGATGCCGGTCTGTTGCAGGATCTGTAGTTTCGTAAAGTTCGTCATTTCGTCGGCGATGTCCGTATCGCGGATCGATGACTCGGTCGACGAAAGGTTTTCTTTGGTCACACCGAGCGAACGAACGTTCGACTCGAGGATGTTCTTCATAAACGAGCCGATCTCGCCTCTCTTGAAGTTGAGGCCGTCGATGGCGTCGTCGATCGCAATGATCGCGGCGGTCGCACCTGCGCTCGTTGTCAAATCGATTCCGGCGAAGCCCAGCGCGCTTGCACTGAAGTTCGGGATCGAAAGGACGGTCGTCTGATTGGCGTTCGCGCCGATCTGGAACTGTGCCTTGCCAACTGTGACCTGTGCGACTGCCACAAGCGATGCGACAGCGTTGCCTGCCTCGGTCAGCACGATCTGGTTGCCCTTACTGTCCGTAAGGCTGAGCCCGTCGCGTCCATTGATGCCCGCAGTAAAGGTCTCTGGCGTGAGCGCTCCGACCGTGACGTCGGCGACAGCGTTGACGCCTGCGACGCTGGCAGTGCCTGCCGCGGCATCGATGATGCCGTTCGCTTCGACGAAGTTGATCTTGAAGTTCGCTCCATACGTGGTCTGCCGAAGAACGATCTGGCCGTTTGCTCCATCGTGGACGGCTTCCGCGACGACGCCCGTTTGACTCGACACGTTGTTGATGCGCTGCGCGATCGCGCCGAAGGAATCGGTGGCTGTGACATTGAAGGTCGTACCATTGATGCTGAACGAGCCAGCAGAACCGACGGCCGTCGCTTCATAGGTGGCAAGGTCAGCGGACGCTGTCGCCCTGCTGCCCGTATAGGTGGCCTTGGTCGCCGCCGTCGTGACGTTGACGTCTACTGCACTGTCAGCCGAGATGTACTGTGTTCCGATCTCACCGCCGAGTGTCATCGATTTGACCGCAACCGAGTTGACGACGTTGGCGACGATGCCTGCCGATCCGTCGAGGATCTTCTTTCGGCCGAACTGCGTCTGTTGCGCAATCCTGTCGATCGAGCGTGTGATCAGGTCGACCTGGGTCTGGTTCGCCTGCAACTGTGAGTTGCTGAGGATGCCGGTGTTCGCGGAAGCGACCGCAAGCGCTCGCGCATCTCTCATGAGCTGCGAGATTTCGTCGAGCGCGCCTTCGGCCGTCTTGGCATAGTTGAGCGCGTCCTGGCTGTTCTTGATAGCCTGGCCGACGCCGCTGATCTGCGCGCGGAAGTTTTCAGAGGCGATGAGCCCCGCCGGGTCGTCGGCCGCCGTGTTGATGCGGAGACCTGTAGAGAGTTTGTTGATCGAAGTCCCGAATCCCAAACTTGTCTGGTTAAGGTTTCGAAGGGCGTTCATTGCTGAAACGTTGTTGTTAACGCGAAAAGACATTCTTTTTTCCTCCGTGAGGCCCGCTGTCGCCCATCCGTGGGCTTCGTGCTTTTTAGGGCACGGCTTGCCTTACGCGAGGCTTGTTCCCTGTTAGAATTGCCTGGGTAACCAGTACATTTACCAGGATTGGTAGTTTTGCCGGGAAATGCGTGGTTTTGAACCTATATAGGCCTCATTCGGGCAGAGACCGCCAACGGCGATCTAGATTAAAAGCACCGAGCAAGAGAAAGGGTATGAGGACGGGCAAGCAGTGAGCGATTGCCGTGAAGTGGTCGACAGTGGTCGGAAAGATCCAAAAGTCTTCATCCGTGAACGTGAACTCGCGCTGAGTCACATAAGCGAGTACCGCCTTGAGGGCAATTGCTGCATTCAGGGGTGCAATTGTGACCATTGCCAGTTTGATCGCGAGTTCGTATGGCTTGTTTGTCGCCTTCAGGGTCCAAACGGCGAGATTCTCAACATAGATCCAAAGCAGTCCTGCTAAAAGCGGAGGGAACGCGACCGCTATGAGATGATACGTAAACATGACACCAGCACTTGGAGTGCTGCCGAGCGTTTCTCGATATGTACCGACAAAGATAAGAGCGTGCAGTGACGATGCCAAGATTAACACGGAGCAGGCTTTGACGAGGACTGCGATCAGCTGCTTCATCACTATTGTCCGCTTTGCAAGAACCATCCAGGACGAAGTATTGGTAGAAGACCTCCGAGTGCGATCATGGCATTCACCCAAATACTTGGGCGATCGAAGAATCCACCTTCGGCATTTCGTAGATTCGCGAACACTAGACCGCCATAAAAGCACATTAACCAGATTCCTCCGAGGATTACGAGCGAATTGGCAAGCATTCGAATTGCCTTATCTTCAGTCTTGAGGTCTGGTTCTCTCTCAAGTGTCATGACGAACCTTTCGGCGCCAAACCAGAGTGCCAGAAACAAGCCAAAGTAGAAGGCAGCCAATATGAGCGTAGCCGAAACTCGCTGGCCGTTATCCCATCGGATCGAGAACACCAACATCTGGCTTATCGCGCTCACGCCGAAATACACGCCTAGCGCTCGGAAGATGACAATGCAGACGAGGTTCAAGAATTCACCCTTTATGTATTATAAACGAGTCTGATCGCGGGCATCCAAGAGACTAGCATTCACGGGCCTCGTCCAACTAAACTGAGTTCGCATGTCACTCAACGGGCGGGTGGGACGGAAGAGGCCGAGGGCGCGGATCGCGCTTTTCTTCCTCTACTTGCTTTTGTGCGCCGGCGCGGTGACGACGGTGTACCCGTTCATGGTGATGGTCTCGACGGGGCTTAAGGGGCCGAACGACCAGGACGATGGCAAGTTGGTGCCGGAGTATTTGACGGACGAAAAGGCGCTGCTCAACAAGTACATTGCTGACAAGTACGCTGGCGATTTGGGGATGATCACGTCTTATTCGGTGGGGGTGGAGGCGGACGAGAAGACGCTGGTCGAGTATGAGAAGTTCTTGACGGATCTGCCCCCCACCTTGTGGGTGGCCGGGTTTCGTACCCCCCCCAACCACGTGACGGGACGGCTAAAGGCTGAGTATCAGGACTGGCTGCGTGCGCGTTTTGGTGGGGACATTCTTGCTTTGAACAAGACGTATAGCGAGATCAATCCTGCCTTTCAAAACGTTAATCCGCCGAACGAACTTTTCTGGCGGGTCGGATGGAAGCCTGTCGCGGGCGAGAAGTGGAACGACTGGCTGGTCTTTAAGCAGACGCTGCCTGCGGAGTTTCGGATTCCAGTGCGAATTGAACGGGCGTGGCAGTTGTGGATGCGATCGAAGTTCGAGGGGAGGTTTGACGATGTGCCTTCTGAAATCAAGGGCGAAAGCAAGGATTTCGACGCCCTTAAATTTCCAAGATCGCCTTGGATCAGCCATCGGTTTCCTGTTGAGCAAGAGTTCTGGAAAGCGGGGAGACCTGATATCTTGAAAACCGGTTCACCAGACGGTAGTTGGTGGACAATTTCGAATTCGGAGATGCCGCTTCGCGCCTACGATTCATGGTCACTCTCGAAGAAGCAAGAGGAGACTCGCAAAGAGATGGCGTCGCGGAACTATCGGTACGTCACCGATTACATCTTGCTCAATGGTCGCGCGTTGTGGAACACGGTCGTGTTTTGCCTGCTCGCGGTGATGGTGCAACTGACCGTCAATCCGTTGGCGGCGTATGCGCTTTCGCGGTTTCCGATGAAGGCGACTGCGAGGATCCTCACGTTTTTGTTGGCGACGATGGCGTTTCCTGCAGAGGTGGCGATGATTCCGGCGTTCTTGTTGTTGAAGAACCTTGGTCTGTTGAACACGTTTGCGGCTTTGGTGCTGCCGACAGCGGCGAACGGTTACATGATCTTTTTGCTCAAGGGTTTCTTCGACTCGTTGCCCAAAGAGGTGTTCGAGAGTGGCCAGATCGATGGCGCAAGCGAAACGCGCATGATGTTCCGGCTGGCGTTGCCGTTGAGCAAGCCCGTGCTCGGATATTTGGGACTGCTCGCGTTCATGGGTGCATACAGCGCGTTTCTTTATGCGTTCCTCGTGGCGCAAGACCGGCAAATATGGACGCTGATGGTGTTCATCTATCAGTTGCAGCAGATCGCGCCGAAGTCGGTGATGATGGCGGCGGTGACGCTGGCGGCCATTCCGACAATTGTTGTGTTCTTGTTGGCACAGAGGGTCATCATGCGCGGCATCGTCTTGCCTGGCGAGAGGTAGGGGCTGTCAATCGGTCTGATCGGACAGATCGGCTCTAATTGGAGAGAGAAGAGAGTATTTCATGGATGAAAGAAGGGCCGGAGTAGACCCAGCCTGTGTAGACCTGGACGAGGTCGGCGCCTAGGGAGAGTTTGCGCCGGGCGTCGGTGGGGGACATGACTCCACCGACACCGATGATGACCAAGTTTGTGCCGGAGACTTCTTTGACGAACCTGATTGTTTCGTCGGCCATCACGGTCAAAGGGGCGCCGGAGAGGCCACCATCAATGTCAGCGTCGTGGGTGAGCATTTCGCGCGAGACCGTGGTGTTGGT
>CAYYZP010000420.1:0-1753 GCA_964476165.1 uncultured Fimbriimonadaceae bacterium | reverse complement strand
GGCATGATGCCGCTCATGCTCGGGTCGTGGTCGAACTCTTCCCCCACCACGTGCTTGTTGATCCCAGTAAACCGCGAGTCCAACCGGCCGACCGTGCGCTTTTTGTCGCGCAAAAGTTCTTTGCAGAAACCCGTGATGTGGATGCGCAAGTTCCGCTGGTCCACATACCTCTCGCTCAGTCCAGTCAGGCGAGATACCGATTTGACCGCCTGCGCATACTCTTTTTTGGATAGTCCGTCACCTTTCATCAAGAGCGCGGCGTATTCACCGCTTGCAAACCCTCGCGCCTCCTTCAATGCGCTTGAAAGAGTCCTAAAAGAAGACCCCAGTCGACCGTGGTACCACGCCGCCGCCGTATAAGTCGGCAAGAAAAGAACATACGGCAGGTCGTTGCCCTGTGTAAACCGCGCCGTTTGAAAATTCAATATCGACGAGATCAGAACAATCCCATTAAATGCGATCCCCATGTCCACCAAGTACCCGGCCAGGCCAGCCGCACGGGTGGTGCCATACGACTCGCCCGCCAAAAACAGCGGTGACCCCCACCGCTCGTTTCGCACGAGCCACATACGGATGAACTCGCCCATCGACTCGATGTCGCCCGTCAGCCCCCACGCTTTTTTGGAGGTCTCTTCGTCCTTCGCGCGGCTATATCCAGTGCCGACGGGATCGATAAAAACAAGATCGGTCTCATCGAGCCACGTCTCGGAATTGTCGACAAGGCGATATGGAGCGGCAGGCATGAAACCATCTTTGTCGAGTTTCACGCGCTTGGGGCCGAGCGCCCCCAGGTGCAGCCACACGGCGGGCGATCCAGGGCCGCCATTGAAAACGAAACACACCGGCCGCTTCGACTTGTCCCTCACGCCTTCCTTCGTGTAAGACACCGAGAAGACCTGCGCGGTGATCTCGTTCTTCTCGTCGAGGATCGGTGTCCGACCTGCGACCACTTTGTAATTGAGCGCGCCAAGGCTGTGCTTGGTCGTGACGGGCTTTTCTTCTGTGAACTTGATCCCCTCGTCTTTCTTTTCCTCGGGCTTCTTCGCGTCCTTCTCGTCCGGCATGGCACCCGATTCTACTCATCGCCACCCTGTTTTCGTGCCAAAGCCGCTTCAATAAAGGCGATATTGTAAACTCGATTCATCGGTCTCCCACTCAAGATTCGAAATCTGGCGAACCTGACGTTGTCCGCCGCGGTGCTCGGGCTCGGTGTCGTCGTCCAGCCACAGAATGAAGTCCAAAAGCAGTTCGACACCGAACTGAGGCCACTGATCAAGTCCTATTGCGTACCTTGTCATAGTGGACCGACTCCGGCGGCTTCGTTGGCGCTAGATCAATTCACAACAACTGAACAGGTCAAGTCGCGGGCTGCAATCTGGGCAAAAGCGCGCAAACACGTAACGAGCGGGCACATGCCGCCGGTCAGCGCAAAGCAACCCACGCCACAAGAGCGCAAGAAAATCGCCGACCTCATTGGTTTTCTCTTGGATATTAAGCGCAAGCCGGGCGATCCTGGACGGGTCACGCTTCGGCGATTGAACAAGTTGGAGTACAACAACACCGTCCGCGACCTTTTGTACTTGGACGCGACCCCCGCCGACGCGTTTCCCAGCGACGACGTTGGCAACGGGTTCGACAACATCGGCGACGTGCTGACTATCTCGCCACTGCTGATGGAAGGGTATTTGAAAGCAGCGGAGGAGCTCGTCGCGCGCACGATCGTGCTTCCAAAGAACAAGGTATCAAAAGTAGA